>CALFUE010000187.1 GCA_937916345.1 uncultured bacterium | reverse complement strand
GGACGCCAGGCTCACATGAATGGTCATCTCTCCGTCCTTTACCGTCAGCTCACCCCTGCCGTCCAGTGCCTCATTGACATGGAACATGGTGCTGTCGGTAATGAAATCCGCCATATATTCTCCGTCCTCAAGAGACGCGGCGTCATTGTCTGACGAGGTGTTTTCCCCTGATTCATTTCCTCCCTGCATCGCGTTTCCGGTGTGCTCCACATAGAGAGCCTGTATAGCATCGATGGAACCGAGACCATCAATCTGGCATTCTACGCTGTCAAAGTTTCCTGAGGCTTTGAAAACGGAAAGCCATGAATCCTCATCGTCTCCCGCCATATCGTTATTGGCGTGATCTCCGGCAACAACCATGAGGGGACGAAGGATTACCTTTTTGTATCCTGCCGCAGCAGCCTTATTCAACACATCCTCACAGGAGGTTTCCTCAGGCTCACCCTCCACCGTCCCGATGAAGACATTATTATACCCGAGTTCCATCATCTGAGCCTGCATCTGACTGTAAGAAACCTTTGCCTTGTGGCTTGTGCCATGTCCCATAAATACAAAGGCGCATCCGTCATCTGCGGCAGCAGCAACAGAATCATATCCGGCAGCAGTGTAAGCAGCGCTTGTGATACTCTTTGCAACGATCTCTTTGTCGTTGTTAGTGGCGCTGTCATCCGCTCCCGTTTCTCCAAGGAGAGGCTCTGAGATATACACGTTTTTTATTTTTTCCGAATAGGCATTAGCGGTATTTACCAGCTCATCATATTCAGCTCCGTGCATCAGGTGAGTGGGCTGAATGATGAGATTTTTTACACCGTTATTTACCGCGCGATCCATTGCCTGATCCATATTGTCGATAAATTCTAAATCCCTGGCCTGAATATGATTTATGATAATCTGGGAAGTAAAGGCTCTCCTGACTGACCAGTCGGGATAGCTTGCCGCAATAGCATCCTCTACACCCTTTATATCCTTCACTCTTGAATCGTTAAAGGAGGTTCCGAAGCTCACCACCAATATTTCATTCTCACCAATATCGTCCTGATTCCGGGGATCGTCCAATGATGCGTCCCCCGTATCTCTCCCGAAATAATCGGGATCAGCGTACACTCCTTCTACCATTTCCTTTGCCTCGTCACTCAATGCATCCCAGGCTTCCTTTGCGGCTGCGCAGGCTGCAAAGGTATCGTCCGTCCTCTCCTGGACATAGATGGCGTCAATGAGCTCTGCCACATGCGCCGCCTGTTCCTCTAATGTCCCTGTCGTCTCTGTCGTTTCAGTATCTGCTGTCTCTGTCTGCCCGGCTGTCTCTGAGGAAGCATCCGTCTCCTCCTGCGCAAGTGTCGTCTGTGTGGCAGGTTCTTCCGTCGGCCCGCAGCCGTTTAACGCGCATAGCGCAAAGGCTGCCGCCATAAAACATGCCAATAATTTTCTCTTCATTTGTCTGCTCCTTTCTGCACGCATTACCTGAAAAAAAACCTTTACCTGAAAGCCACGGCAAAGGTTTTTTACACAAAAAATACGCGCGGAAGGATCCGCTGTTTATGTACAACCAGTTACTCGTGGTTATCGTACGCACCTGTGGCAGGTCTCCCGACTCATAGATCACAGCTCACGCCGCCTTCCCGGTCTCCCAGTGGCATAGATAGCGGTCGCTCCCTAAATACGGTGACGAGTTCGTGCAGGATTCACACCTGCTTCCCTTTTCACCAGGACAAATGAGGGATTTTCTCATTCTCCTGACACCACAGTGCTTATTCAATTCTCGGCTTTTAATTATAGCATTTATTATTATAAATGCAAGCTTTCTCCATCATCACAGAGCAATAGAATCTCAAGCTCCCCAATATGCTGCGAAGCATATTTTTCCGCGCCCTCTCTCCCCATGATAAACAGGGATGTGGACAGCACATCGGCAAGAGTCGGATCCGTACAGACTGCAGTTGCTGAAATCAATCCACTCTCCGCGGGGCGCCCGGTGAGCGGATCAATGATGTGATGGTAAACTTTTCCGTCCTCTCCGGTGACATAACGCTCATAACCTCCTGAGGTGACAACTGCCATATCGCTGACACATACCACATCAAAATATCCTCCTTCGGGATCCCGTATCCCTACTCTAAATGGCGTGCCGTCAGTCTTTGAGCCCAGTGTCACCACATTTCCCCCAAGGTTTATGAGGGCGCTTTTTATGCCATGCTCCCTGAACAGATCCATCACCAGGGAGGAGGCGTAACCCTTTGCGATACCGCCAAGGTCAACCGCCATGCCTTCTTTCTTAAATCTGACATAAAGAGAGTCTCCCTCCTCATCCGATAGCTCTATATCATCTATATCTTCATAAGCGAGAGCTGCCTCTATCTCATCCTCTGTCGGGACAGGAATCACCCTGTCTTTTATGAATTCATTACTGTCATCACCGAAGCCCCAGATTTCCATCAGCGGAAGGATCAGCATGTTGAATGGAAGCTCCTCGTCAGCCGAATAGCTGTAGGCGAGCATAAAGCATTCCCTGGCATAACCGCTCAGTATTCCTTCTCCGGCTTCGTTCAATTTATATATGCTGCTCTCTTTATCGTGGGCGGACAACTCGTGATCCAACTCATTGATCAGTGATTCGGCTTCATCCAGGGCAATCGTCGCCGTGTCGGCATCCACACCGTAGACAGCCAGTTCCATTATGGTATCCATGGCAAAGATATTCCGGCTAAAGGCAGTATCCTTCGATCTGTTATTCACGGAAAAAATGAACAACGCAATCAGAGCCGCGGTACAGACCGCGGCCCCTATCAATCGAATCAATAAAGTATTATTATCTGATCTGTCCATTTCCTTTTACCACATATTTGTAGGT
The DNA here is from genome assembly GCA_937916345.1 of uncultured bacterium. Classification (GTDB taxonomy): domain Bacteria; phylum Bacillota; class Clostridia; order Lachnospirales; family Lachnospiraceae; genus RGIG6904. Next base: position 5,295 of record CALFUE010000187.1, on the reverse strand, counting down.
AGTGAGCTCCCGAAGCCCCATGGGACCCCTGGCGTGGAGCTTTTGGGTGGAGATACCCATCTCGCAGCCCAGCCCAAATTCGCCTCCGTCCGTAAATCTGGTGGAAGCGTTGACATATACGGCTGCGGAATCCACCATCATGGTAAATTTCCTTGCGGCCTCGCTGTCTTCTGTGACGATGGCGTCGGAATGATGAGTCGAGTGCTTCGCGATATGAGCGATGGCATCCTCCAGGGAATCCACGATGCCCACAGACATCTTGTAGTCCAGATATTCCGTATCAAAGCTCGCCTCATCCGCAGTCTCACCGTCGATCAACTTTCCCGCACGTTCGTCTAAGTACATTGTGACCTGAGGTATTGTCTCCTTTAATATGGGGAGAAATTTATCCGCAATATCCCTGTGCACCAGAGTGGTCTCTATGGCGTTGCACACGGAGGGCCGGCTAGTTTTTGCATTGCAAACGATCTTAGCAGCCATGGTAAGATCCGCAGATCTGTCCACATACACATGGCATATTCCGTCTCCCGTATGTATACAGGGAACTATGGCATTTCTCACGCAGCTCTCTATAAGACCTTTTCCGCCTCTTGGAATCAAAAGATCCACCAATCCCACTGCCTTCATGATCTCAGTGGCGCTGTCTCTGGAGGTGTCCTCCACCAGCATCACCGCGTCTTCATTGACGCCGCAGGCTTTAAGCGCCTTCTTTAAGGAGGCAACCACAGCTGCGCTGCTCCTGTGAGCCTCCTTACCGCTTCGCAGAACACAGGAGTTTCCGCTCTTTATGCACAGAGCCGCCGCGTCACTGGTGACATTGGGTCTGCTCTCATAGATTATGGCGACAACTCCCAGAGGTACGGAAATTTTTGTGATCAAAAGACCATTGTCTCTTTCTGTCTCGGATAATATCTCCCCAACGGGATCCGGCAAAATCACCATCTCCAGAATTCCTGCCGCCATTCCTCCGATCCTCTCGGGTGAGAGGGAAAGCCGATCCAACATAACCTCAGAGATGCTGCCTTTCGCAGCTTCTATGTCCTCCCTGTTTGCAGCCAGTATCTCTTGTGTGTCTTCCACAAGAATACGAGCCATGGCCTCCAGCACCCTGTTTTTAAGTCCTGTGTCGGCCAGCCCTATATCTGTGGATGCAGCCTTTGCTCTCTCCAATATCTCTCTTGTCATCATAAAAAATACCTCTTAAATTCTCATCTGATAATGATATAAACCAGATAAACAGCGTACAAAAACAGCAGAACCGATCCCTCCATGCGGCTTATGGTCTTTCGTGTGACTGCAAACACCCAGGCAATCAGGAATGTGCCTATCATGATAAACAGATCCAGCACATTGTCCATGGTAAGCGTAATGGGGCTGATAAGGGAGGCAAAACCCGCAATCATCAGGATGTTGAAGATACACGAGCCTATGCTGTTTCCCAGAGCCATCCCCAGCTCTCCCTTTTTAATGGCGACTATGGATGTCACCAGCTCAGGCAGCGAGGTGCCGACTGACACGATGGTGAGTCCCACCAGAGTCTGACTCATGCCCAGATCAGTAGCGATTCGACTGGCGCAGTCCACCGTCACATCACCGCCTATTATCACTCCGGCAGCCCCCAGTACTATAAAAAGAATGCTCTTTATGAGAGAGCTTTCCTTCCCATTCTCATTTTCAGCGTCTTCATCGCCACCTTTTTTCCCGCGGAGCACCATGCTTACCATGTAATAAATAAACATTGCCGCAAGTATGGCACCGACCACACGGTTTACCTCCATATTTCCGGAGCGCGTGATCAGCTCGATAAAAAAAGGGGAAACCAGAACAATTGACGCTATCAAAAGAAAAGGTATGTCCCTCTTTACGGTATTATTCTCCACATGGACGGGGGAGATCAAAGCGCAGGCTCCTAAGACAACCAGTATATTAAAGATGTCTGAACCTGTGACATTTGAGATTGCCAGCTCGTTTTTCCCGCTGATGGAGGCGATGAGGGACACAGAAAATTCCGGCAGAGAAGTTCCTATGGAAACCACCGTCATTCCGATTATCAGTGACGGCACATTAAACATCCTGGCGATGCCTGAGCTTCCCTCCACAAAAACGTCTGCTCCTTTTATCAGGAACACTATACCCGCAATAAGAAGAAGCAGAACTAAAATAATTGATGTCTCGTTGATAAAAGCTTCCATTTTTTTAGAATGTCCCTTATGCGAGCGCTGCAGTAACTATTGCCATAGAATAGACCTCTGAGGCGTTGCAGCCTCTTGACAGATCATTGATCGGAGCATTTAATCCAAGGAGTATCGGTCCGTAAGCCTCGAAGTTTCCAAGTCTCTGCGCTATCTTGTAACCGATGTTTCCTGCGTTTATATCCGGGAAGATAAATGTATTCGCATAGCCTGCCACTTCCGATACATCAGGACACTTCGTGCGGGCAACGCGAGGTGAAACCGCCGCGTCGAACTGCATCTCACCCTCTATGGGGATGTCGGGATATTTCTCCTTTGCCTTCTTTACGGCATTACGCATCTTGTCCACATCCTCGCCCTTTCCGGAGCCATAGGTAGAGTAGCTGAGGAATGCGACCTTTGGATCTACTCCGAATATCCTCGCGCAGGCCGCTGTCTCTCCGGCGATCTCCACCAGCTCATCCTCCGTGGGATGGATGTTTATCGCGCAGTCGCCCATGGCGAAAACCTCGTTATTTCCGGTAGCTGCCGCGCGAACTAATATAAAGCAGGATGATACGATGGTATTTCCCGGCTTTGTCTTGATGAGCTGCAGCGCAGGTCTTACCGTATCTGCAGTGGAATATGTGGCTCCTCCGAGAAGAGCATCGGCAAGCCCCATCTTTACCAGCATCGTTCCGAAATAATTCGTTGCAGAAAGAATGCCTCTGGCCTGATCGGGCGTCACGCCCTTGCTCTTTCTGAGTTCGCAGAACATATCCACCATCTCGTCAAACCTGTCAAAGTTTTTGGGATTGAGGATCTCCGCTCCGCGAATATTAAAGCCTGCATCCTCAGCCGCCTTGTGAATCTCATCCTCGTCCCCTACCAGTATGGGGCTGAGAAAGGTTCCTGCCAAAAGACGGGATGCCGCCTCCAGGATCCTGGGGTCTTCTCCCTCCGGAAATACTATCTTTTTAGGATTTTTCTTTAATACTTCAATCAACTGTCCAAACCCGAACATATTTCTCCGCCTCCTCTATAATAAATGATCATATCCGCGCAAATCAGATAAAAATGATTTTACACCGATGAACCTGAAAAAACAAGTGCACTACTTCTCCCTGGGATTTTTTTCTTCAAGCAGCTCATAGACCTTCAGTGTCTCAAAATATTCCCTGAGCTCTGATTCCTCATACTCATCCAAAACCTCTTCGACGGAGTCATAATCCTCATCCGCCGCGAACTGTGAGAGCATCTTTTCATATTCCTCATCACTTATGGAAATACCGTATTCCTTTATTACGGCCGCAAAGACGATCCTCTGCTTCGCGTAATAATCTATCTCCTCCTCAAGCACCTCACTTGTGATACCAAAAGTATTGTAGGCATCTTCAAGCTCCATGCCGAACATATCCGCAAAACCCTGATATTCGTCCTCTATGGCTGCGGTAGCCTCCTCCTTTAATGAGGCAGGGTAAGCCTCAAACTCCGATCTGTTGACCAGCGCCTCAAGAAGAGCCGCCTGGTAAGCGTCGTTATTCGAGATCTCGGCCTCCTCCTGCAGCTCCTCTCTCTTTACCTCGCGGTATTCCTCCAGTGATGAGCAGCCCATCTCCTTTATGAATGCGTCGTCAAGGGCAGGCTCTGTCACATGGTCGACCTCGATTATCTCATAATCAAGATCCACTGTGTACCCCGCCAGCTGCATATCCTCAAAACTATCCTCGTAGGTGACGGTAACAGAACCCGCATCACCCTTCTTCTTTCCAACCAGATAATCATCGAACTCATTTCCCCAGTCGCCGTCTCCTATGAGCATGTCATAGAAATCTTCCCCCGTGTAATCATAAAGAATCTCATCCCCGGTCTTTGCCGTTATGTAAATCTGTACATAGTCGCCCCACTCCGCCGGCTCATCCGTCTCGGCGTAATCTGCATTATTTGACAGATCATCATTTATGGCGCTGTCGATATCCTCGTCTCCCACCTCTATGGGAGCATATTCCGGATCCAGGTTTTCAATACTCCCCAGCTTTACATAAGAAGAGATCTCCCGCTCGCCACACCCGCTTAAAACCAGCGCAGCAGTCAACACGCAACCTGCTATCCTTTTCAACTTCATAAAAATCATTCCTCCGGAAAAATATTTTCTTTAAATTATATTTGAAAAATGGTAAAATTGTATACAGACTTTAATAAAACAATAAGGTTGGCCGCAATCGCGCGGCATAGTGCGCGATTCGACTGTGAACAGTAACAGGAGATCACATTATATGAAAACAAACGAATCTGCCGAAAATTACCTGGAAACCATACTTGTATTAAGCAAACGAATGCCGGTCGTTCGATCCATCGATATCGCAAACGAGCTGGGCTTCAAGAAGTCCTCCATCAGCGTTGCAATGAAAAACCTGCGAAACGCCGAAATGATCACTGTCAGCGACGCAGGCTTCATATATCTGACAGACAAAGGGAAGGAAGTGGCGGAAATGATCTACGAGCGTCACACCATTCTGTCCCAATGGCTGGTCTATCTGGGCGTCGACCCCCACACTGCCGTGGAGGACGCCTGCCGCATGGAGCATGTAGTGAGCGCCGAGAGCTTCTCAGCCATCAAGCGCCATGTGACAACAGAAAATGAGCTGGCTCATTACTTCGATCCCGAGCACCCCTGATTCACCCGATTTCTTCGATCGCTTTAGCGATATCATTTCTCATAAATTTGTTTTCAAAGTCTATCCAGCCTGTGGCTTCATATGCTTTTTTTCTGGCCTCTTTCAAGGATGCACCAAGTGCCGTCACACCCAGCACCCTGCCTCCGTTCGTTATTATATTTCCCTCGCTGTCAAAGGCCGTTCCCGCATGATAGCAGAAATAGTCATTCTTTCCATCAAAGCTCTCCAGACCTTTGATGGGAAATCCCTTCTCGTAGGAAACAGGATATCCCTTTGATGCCAAAACAACACAGACAGCCGCGTCGCTGCCGAAATCCAGCTCCATGTCGGCAAGTTTTCCGTCTATACATGCTTCCATCACATCTATTATGTCATTTTTCATTCTGGGAAGCACAACCTGCGCCTCAGGATCGCCGAAACGGGCATTGTACTCCAAAACCCTGGGA
>CALFUE010000186.1 GCA_937916345.1 uncultured bacterium | reverse complement strand
GATCGGTACGGATTATGATTATGTGGAGGTTGACTCAAATATCGCCTCAAACAAGGAACCGATACAGTTTGTTGACGAGGCAGGGAAGGTCTACGCGAAAGGGGCATCATCAGGAACACACACGATAAAGGTATCAGCCTACGGACTTACCAAGACGGTAAACCTGACGGTAAATGATGTGCTTGCACAGATCGCGAAGACAAACAGCTACGGAAATTCCAACGGTATCAAGCTTACCTATAAGGTAGAGCTCACAAGCAAGGAGCTTGTTTTGGCTGACAGTATAGCGGACACTACGACTGTTCTTGCCGCAAAGCTCTACGCTGCCTACGGTTCAAGCTTCGTTGGTTATGTTAATTATGACGGAAGTGTCGGAAACGGAAGCGGAGAGTACGCGGTGCTTCCTTCGGCAGATACTCAGATCCTTTCCGGTTCGATATCGGGCTTTGCCCAGAAGGGAAATGTAATCTATGGAGGAACCGACCTGATCAATACAGCTGCAGCTGAGAATATCAGCAGCGGAGTTGCTGTTAAGTACTACAGCATGATAGAGGATAACAAGATAACTTATTCCAGCGAGGGAAATGGTATCTACGGAGGTGCTTCAGGCGGAAACTACAATGCAAAATTCACCTATCAGAGAGGGTCAACTTCCGCAACTCAGACCGCCTCTGAATCCTTTACCGTAAAATATGATCTGACAGTTCCAAAGGTAAATGTTGTTTCTACCAAGGTTTCAAGTATGTCAGATATAGTTTCCGAGGGTTTGACAACTGATGTGGATTACAACAATAATGATTCTACATCGGCTTCCATCGGAAATCTCTATACTAAGTTCGACACTCAGGCCACATCCAAGACATCAACCTCAGGAAGAGAGAGTGAGTATGTGAGGTATGCAGGCGTGACAGATACCAGAGCAGGTATACAGATTGAATTCTTTGTAGACATATCTACAACATTTACGACTTGATATACACCGCTACCATTCACAGTCGGATTGCGCAATTGCTGCGCAATTACGACCAATTTGTATAGGGTGAGATGGGTTTTGCAGTCGGAACGGCTGTGAATAATGACTATACACCGCAAAATATGGCTTGAAAGTAATGAAGATATGATGTTATAATAAAGTCCTGTGTGTTTTCCACAGGACTTTTTTTCAGGAGGTTGGGGTTTCTTATGGAAGTCTTGAGAATAATGGTGCTTGCGCTGGTCGTTGCACCTTTCGCCATGGCATTGTTTCCCGCGTTGATCAGGCATGATAAGATAAGAGCGGCATCAGTCTACATTTGCGGCGTTATCACTATGGTGCTGGCGGTCTCGGTTTCCTTCATCTGGCTCATAAGCTTTCGCGGAGAGGAGATATCATTTGATCTGCCGGCGGGTGAGCTTATCAATCATGTGATCCTTGTGGGAGATATCTTTCTGATGGCTCTTGTGATCTATTTCTGCGTGAAATACAAGAAGCCTCTGATCGCGCTTCTCTCAATAGTACAGACTGTTCCTACCTGTGCTTTTGAGCTTTTCGCGCCGGGGGTGAAGGAATGCCCGGAGATCAGGATCGACTACCTCACCTTTATCATGATGCTGATCATAGGTATCATCGGCGTGGCCATCGGTATCTACGCGGTAGGTTATATGGATGGCTACCACAACCATCATTTCAAACATCTGACAGACAGGAGATCCTTCTTCCTGGCTATGATATTTGTTTTCTACGGAGCGATGTTCGGACTGGTTCTCTCAAGGAGCCTTACCTGGATGTATTTCTTCTGGGAGATCACCAGCATCACGTCATTTCTTCTTATCGGATATACCCGTTCGGATGAAGCTGTCACCAATTCATTCAGGGCTTTGTGGATGAATCTTTTGGGCGGACTGGGAATGGCCATCGCCATCTGTATGTGTATAGGTATTTATCACACGGTGGATATAGTCGATGTGGTAAAGAATGCGCAGGATCCTGCCATGTCTTCCATGACATTGCTGCCTGTGGCGCTGCTCGCTTTCGGAGCCCTCACGAAGTCCGCCCAGTTCCCCTTCTCGGGATGGCTGTTGGGAGCCATGGTTGCCCCCACTCCCTCGTCTGCGCTGCTGCACTCGGCTACTATGGTAAAGGCCGGTGTGTATCTGCTTATCAGACTTTCTACCGCCATGAACGGTAATGATGTGGGTCAGATGGTCTATCTCACCGGAGGATTCACATTCCTGGCAGCCAGCATGCTGGCTATCTCACAGAGTGACGGAAAAAAGGTTCTGGCCTATTCGACCATCTCAAATCTGGGACTCATCGTAGCCTGCGCCGGAGCCGGTTATCCCGATACGGTCTGGTCTGCGGTGTTCCTGCTTATCTTCCATGCAGTATCAAAATCACTGCTGTTCCAGTGCGTGGGTGCCATAGAGAATACCACGGGAAGCCGTGATATCGAGAATATGCAGGGTCTTGCCACCAGACATCCGAAGCTGGCAATGCTTCTGATGGTTGGTATAGCGGGTATGTTTCTGGCACCCTTTGGTATGCTTATATCGAAGTGGGCGGCATTAAAGGCATTTATCGACGCTCCCAGCGCTCTGATGGTAATATTCATCAGCTTTGGTTCCGCAACAACTATGTTCTACTGGACCAAGTGGTTCGCGAAGATCCTGGGTTCAAGCGACACGAGGCTCACAAACAAGGACTACACCAGAAGAGGAGAGTACATATCCATGTTTCTCCATGCGATACTGCTGGTAGGGTTGTGTCTGACGTTCCCGCTTATCTCCACCTACGCAGTTGAGCCTATGATGATGGATATGTACGGTTATTCCAGCCCCGTGATCTCAGATACCAATATCATAATCATGGTTATAATGGTCATTGCCATATTCGTCGTTCCGGGTATATGCTACCTCTTCACCAGAAACTGGGTGGACAAGGATGTCATGGCCTATATGGGAGGCGCGAATGTGGGCGACAACGAGCGCTTCGTGGATGTCATGGGACAGCCGAAGGCGCTTCGTGTTTCAAACTGGTATATTGAAAACTGGTTTGGGGAAGCAAAGCTTTTCCTGCCCTCAGTCATTATCTCCGTATTCATTATTGTTCTTTCTTTCGGAATGGTTGTGGGAGGTGCCTTCAGATGATACCTGTTATTTATCGTGTGATTTCAATCGTGGCATATATTATTCTGGCGCCTTTACTGGGAGGCTTGTTGGATGGTCTGGACAGAAAGATCTCTGCCAGGATGCAGGGGCGTGTGGGACCGCCGTTGCTGCAGCCATTCTATGATTTCGGAAAGCTGATGAAAAAGCAGTTTCTGGCTGCCAGTCGGCTCCAGATACTGATGATTGTATCCTATCTCTTCTTTATCTGTCTGACGGGCGTGCTGTTCTTCGGAGGCTTCGACATACTTTTGTGCGTATTCTCCCTGACCACAGCAGTAATGTTTCTGATACTTGCCGCCACGGTTACTCATTCACCCTTCTCTTCTCAGGGTACTCATCGTGAGATGATGCAGATGATGAGCTACGAGCCCATGGTGCTCCTGACTGCGGTAGGCTTTTATCTGGCTACGGGCAGCTTTTCGATATCGGATATAATCCGTCAGAATGTATCTGCCATAGCGCTGATGCCGGGATTTTTCTTCGGGTTCTTGTTTATATTGACCATAAAATTCCGTAAGTCCCCCTTTGATCTCTCTACTTCACACCATGCGCATCAGGAGGTTGTCAAGGGTGTCACCACAGAGATGGTGGGCGTGGAATATGCGATCACGATACTCACAGAGTGGTATGAGAACATTTTTCTGCTGGGAATGGTGGCGCTGTTCTTTATAAACAGCAATCCATGGTCGATTCTTGTTGCAATAGTTGCGGTATTCATCGTATTTTTCATAGAAATACTGGTTGACAACACCTCAGCCCGTGTGAAGTGGGAAATGATGCTGAAGCTTTCCTGGGGGGTCACGCTGATCTGCGGTGGATTAAACCTCTTTATACTCGAGATAATCAAAAGGTAGGAAAAGGATATGAATATAAACAAATCACCATGGTTACTGCATTATGACGGCTCCAGCTGCAATGGCTGTGACATCGAGGTGCTCGCGTGCACGACTCCTGTCTATGACGTTGAGAGGTTTGGGGTGATCAATACGGGAAATCCTCTTCATGCGGATATCCTGCTTATCACGGGAGGCATAAACACACAGAATGCCGAGGTGGTGAGGCAGATCTACGAGCAGATGCCAAAGCCAAAGGTTGTCCTGGCTGTGGGCACATGCGCCTGCACCGGAGGAATATTTAAGGAATGCTACAATATCAAGGGTGGAGCAGACACCGTGATACCGGTTGACATATATGTGCCGGGATGCGCTGCGAGACCTGAGTCTATCATAGACGGGGTTGTAAAGGCTACTGCGCTCTTTAAGGAGAAAGCTGATCTCTACGATAAGGAAGAGACTGAGATGAGAAAAGCGGCCAAGAGAGGAAATGTGTAATGACAGAAATAGCAGATACTATTTTTGAGACAGACAGAGTGGAACTCATGTCTATTGCGGTTGAAAAGAGGAGGATGCACTGGAGACTGTGCCAGATTTGCTGTGCCTTCGCGGAGGGGCGTTATGAGGTGACATACTCATTTGCCACGGGCTTCAGGATCGAAAACTACAGGCTTATTGTCCGGTCTGATGAGGAAGCTCCAAGTATCAGCAGTATCTATGATTCTGCGGTATTCTACGAGAATGAGATGCACGAGCTCTTCGGCCTGAAGATAGAGGCGATGCAGACGGATCTGAAGGATCGTCTTTACAGGATTGAGGAGACAACTCCCTTCCTTAATCATCTGCCGCCGACACCGCCGAAGCCAAAGGCACCCGCGCCTGCTGCCTCTGCATCAGAAATCAAAGAGACCAAGGAGGGTAAATAAATGGCAAAGACAAGCGTTGTTCCTTTTGGACCCCAGCATCCTGTGCTCCCGGAACCGATACATCTCGATCTGGTGCTGGAGGATGAAAAGGTTCTGGCTGCCGTTCCCTCTATCGGATATATTCACAGAGGGCTGGAGAGTCTGGTAGAAAAAAAGGATTTTAACGAGATGGCCTATGTCACGGAGAGGATCTGTGGTATATGTTCGTTTATGCACGGCATGGGCTATTGCATGGCTGTGGAAAAGATATTCGGGGTACAGGTGCCCAGACGCGCCGAGTATCTGCGCACGATTTGGGCGGAGATGAGCAGACTTCATTCTCATCTGCTCTGGCTGGGACTCCTGGCCGACGCATTTGGCTTTGAGTCGCTGTTCTATCACAGCTGGAGACTTCGCGAGAAGATTCTGGATATGTTTGAAATCAGTACCGGAGGTCGTGTTATCTTTTCCGTAAATACCGTGGGCGGCGTATTAAAGGATATGCCGGCGGATATGCTGAAGAGCTTCGTTAAGAATCTCGACGAGATGGAGAAAGAGCACATCCGCCGCACCATCGACCACTGCCACGGCAACCTCACCCACGCCGCCGAACTCCTTGGCATCACCCGCCAGACACTCTACAATAAAATGAAGCGACTGTAAAAAAAAGATTCTTCATTCTTCACTCTTCATTTTTCATTCACATGGTTGGGGTAATTATTATAGCAATTATTATAATCATAGCCACCGTTGCATGGTTCATCCGCCACCAGCGAAGACTCCGCTTGCGAGCCCGACTGATGCAGGAGGCCATCCGCAACCGCGACTTCACCTTCCGGC
>CALFUE010000185.1 GCA_937916345.1 uncultured bacterium | reverse complement strand
ATATCGCTCGAAAGTCATTTTGCATATAAGAGGTAAAAGGTATATGAAGGTACTTGTTATACCAGACATTCATCTGAAAACATGGATATTTGACAGGGCAGAGACTATCCTGAAAGCCGGTAAGGCTGACAGGGCTGTGTGTCTGATGGATATGCCGGATGACTGGGATATGGAGCTTGAGATTGATCGGTATAGAGAGACATTCGACCGTGCCATTGCTTTTGCGGCATCGTATCCGGATACATTGTGGTGTTATGGCAACCATGATGTCAGCTATCCGTGGGGAAGGCTTGAGACGGGATACTCTCCCTATGCAGAGCGGACGGTAATGACAAAGCTCAAAGAGCTGGAGAAAAGCCTTAGGGATCCCTCTCAGATAAACATAATGCACCGCATTGATAATGTCCTGTTTTCACATGGTGGTCTTACGGTTGAGTTTTTGAAATGGCTTAACGAGGATCTGCTGGATGCCGACATAGATGATGTAATTGCGGCTGTAAACGATGCTTCGCATGATTATCTCTGGAATGATGAGTCTCCGCTGTGGCTCCGACCACAGAATAAGGATAGAGAGACTTTTAGGGCAGATACATACAAACAGGTAGTAGGACATACGCCGGTGGAGAGGATATTTGAAAAGGATGGGATCATCTCAACAGATGTATTCTCTACATACCGTGACGGCACCCAGATCGGAGAGTCAGCAATGATCGTTATTGATTCCGAGACCGGTGAGTACGAAAAGGTGGAAGTCATGGGGAAGCTGGGATACAAGATTGAAACGGTATCTGCGGAGGAGTTTAACTGAGATTTCGGTGAAATATGCCAAGAGGTGTGAGGACAATGAAACTTCAAGACTATAAAAAAATGATGACAGTAGCCTTTGTCAATAATACAAGGCGCGGATTTTGCTGATTGGCGTGACTGTGGCGGGCTATGCATGGATGTTACGGAAGGACTTGAGGGCGCTAAAGAAGGACTATGTTCCGAAAATAGGTACGCAGATCTTTTTAGCCTTTGTAACTGGACATATGTAAAGTGGGGCAATACTGACAAGGATGATTCTAATGGTGAGACGCAGGAATTCTGCGCTTGTGTTTATGACATATGGGAGACTATCTACCTGAATGGTGAGGCATATCTTTCCCACGATAAAATGCTTGAAACACTGCTTGAACATCTTGACGGGAGGGTTTTTGATTATATGGAGGATGAAATCTACGATTTTATCCTAAAGCATTTTAAAACCGAGGAGCAACTCGTCAGAAAAGAGAATTTCCTTCTGGGAGTAATGGATGAAATAAAGCGACAGATTCCTAAGAGAGATGTGCTTCAGTATTCGCTTTATGTAAAAGAAGATTATTACGCGAGAGTTTTGGCAGACCAAAGCCGACCGATTCAGGAGATACGTGATTTCTTGAATACCAGGGATCGGTATACAAATAAAGAACTTTTGGCGCAGATAGAGAAGGAATATGGCAATTATGATGAGGCAATTGCTCTGTACAAATCGCAGATAGAAGGTCGGCCTGATTCATACTGGTCTGATGCTCCGCGTAAAGTTCTGATGGAAATATATATGCTTCAGGGAGATACCAAAGCCTATAATGATGAACTCTACAATATGATGTGCGCCCATACAGGTGATGATAGTTATTTTTTTGAATACAAAGCACTTTTTTCGGAAGAAGAGTGGGTTATAGAGTGGGCGAAGCTTCTTGAAAAATATAAAGACAGACTGTCGGCAATTAACTTATGGTTGAGTATTGAGAACAGATATGACCTGATCATGGATAATGCCGAGCCGGATAATGAGTAT
>CALFUE010000184.1 GCA_937916345.1 uncultured bacterium | reverse complement strand
ACTGACCATCAGAGTGGGCAGCAGGGAAAAGGCCTTCAATGTGATTAATTCTCTGAAATACGCGCTGATAGCCAGCAATATCGGGGATTTGAGGACTCTGGTGATACACCCGGCGTCCACACTCTATCTCCACTCAAAGCCTGAACAGACGCTTGATGCGGGAGTGTATGACGATCTGATACGGGTGAGCCTTGGCATAGAGGACAGCTTTGACATCATTGATGATTTCGTGACGGCAGTCAGGAGTGTGATTTGAGAGGTGATATAACCATAAGCGATGTTATGATCGCAGACCTCGTTCATCGGGCAGAGCAGACATATCCTTATGAATGCTGCGGAGTTTTGGTGTCAAAGGGCAGCAGGGTGAATCGTATCCTTTCCCTGACGAATAATTCGGAGAACCCCAATATTTCCTTTGAGGCTGATCCTATGGAGCTCTACGGAATAGAGCAGGGATTGGAGACGGATGAGGATGTCGGGGGTTTTTATCACTCCCATCCGGATGCTCCCGCTGAATTATCTGTGGCTGACGAAAAAAATATGATCCCCGGAATGACGTATCTGATCCTTTCGGTTTATGAAGCGAAGATTACAGACATAAAAAAATACAGGAAGTGAGGATACCAAAATTGAATATTTATATTTCGGCGACTTTGAGGAGCTTTTTTGGAGGTAATGACAGTCTTGAGACTGATGCCGGAAATATTGCTGACGCAATAAAGTTTCTGACGGATGAATATCCGGATTCAAAGTCTGTTCTGCTGGATGATGATGGTAATATACGAAGCTTCATCCGATTGTATTTGAATGATACTGATGTAACGGATCCTAAAAAATGGGATGAGGCGACAGATGATGACGCAGAGCTGTTGCTTCTTCCCGCAATAGCAGGTGGGCGGCCTGAGCCGTTGATAACGGATGACAGGCGAAAGGCTGTGACTCTCGATGATACGGAGGTAGAGCGATTCGGAAAGCATCTGCTATTAAAAGAGATAGGAGTTAAAGGACAAAAGAGGATAAAGGCCGCGAGAGTGGTCGTAGCGGGAGCGGGAGCCCTGGGTTCTCCCGTGATAGAATATCTGGCGGCTGCGGGGGTAGGTACCATAAAGGCAGTGGATTTCGACAATGTGACACTCGAGAACACACAGAGTCAGATCCTTCACACAGCCAGAGATGTAAAGAGGCCAAAGGTTGCCTCAGCAAGAGATAAAGTCAGAAATATCAATAAAGGCATTAATTTTGAAGACGAGAATTCCCATATTGATAAAGACAATATTATTTCGATTATAGACGGATATGACCTTGTCATAGATTGTACCGACAATTATAAGACAAGATATCTGATAAATGACGCCTGTGTGCTCTGCGGGATACCGGAGGTCTATGGGGCGATATACCAATACGAAGGAATGCTTACCGTACTGAACTACGGTAACGGTGGATGCCTGCGTTGCATATTTCCGGCGCCTCCGCCAAAGGGCATGGTGCCGACCTGTGCTACGGGAGGAGCGATTTCTCCTTTGCCGGGCGTCATCGGTTCTCTGATGGCAAACGAAGCCTTAAAGCTCATTATGGGTATCGGAGAACATCTTGACGGGAGGTTGTTGTCCATCGATTCAATGAACCTTAGGTGGAGGTTTCTTGAGACAAAAAAAGACAAGAATTGCCAGATTTGTTCGGCAAATCCGCTGATCAGGGAGCTGACGGAATTCGATTATGACGATTTCTGTGGATTGAAGGAGGATGAGTCGGAATTGCCGGTGGAGGGTTACGAGCCCGAGGAGCTGGCGAGAAAGATAGAGAGCGGCGAGAGCATCACCATCGTTGATGTGAGGGAGCCACACGAGAGAGCGATCCAGAGATTCCCGGGTGCCATTGTGATTCCCATCGGTCAGCTTGCCAGGAGAAAAGGTGAGCTGAACCCGGAGCAGGAGACCATATTTATCTGCAGGCAGGGTCAGAGGAGCATCCTCGCGATAAACACGCTGCGTGAAGCAGGCTACATGGGTCCTATGTATAACCTAAAAGGCGGCATTGACGCCATGAAGGATATCATGTTCTCCAACGAGGGAGCATGGCTGTAACAATTCATTCATTTTTAAGGAGTCTGGCAGTTGTCCAACGAACGAAATGAGTTGTTGACACTACCGGCGTCCGACAGAGTAAGTCAGATAATAAGCTGGCGTTAGTTAGAGGAGGAACAAACAAAATGGCAAACGAAGCAAAGCAGTCAGGCATCAACGCATTGGGCGCAGCTGCAGCCTACAATCTGGCCAATGTCACAAAGACAAAGCCGCAGTACGGAGCGCTTACTCCCAAGTGGCTCACAAAATTTCTCGAATTTAAAGGCTTGGAAACAGGTATTTTCAGGGTTAATAAGGTAGTAGAGGGAGAGACCCCTCTTGATGTGCTATGCAGTCAGACAAAGAAATCTGACATCATTCCCGAGGGCTATATCGAGTATGAGACCGAGCCCCGCGAGTACAGACTGAATTCTATATCTACCATCATCAATGTAAATACAGCTATCGAGGATGTATACAGCGCTCCTTATGATCAGGTTCAGGAGCAGCTGGGACTGGCTATCGAGTCGCTTCGCGAGCGTCAGGAGAGCCAGCTCATCAATAATGATGATTACGGTCTGTTAAAAAATGTAGCTGATTCACAGAGAATATCCACCAGAAACGGAGCTCCGACTCCTGATGATCTCGATGAACTCATCTCAAAGGTATGGAAGGAACCCTCATTCTTCCTGGCTCATCCCAGAGCTATAGCCGCATTCGAGAGAGAATGTACAAGGAGGGGCGTACCGCCTGTAGTCGCAAACATCGGCGGCGGCACATTCCTCACATGGAGAGGGATACCGGTTATCCCCACAGACAAGCTCCTTGTCGATGGATTAAAGAATCCGGCAGCAGAAAACGGAAAGACAAACATCCTCCTCATTCGTACCGGAGAGGCAAAGAGAGGCGTAATAGGGCTCTATCAGGCTGGCATGAAGAATGAGCACTCAAGAGGCCTGTCAGTAAGATTCAGAGGAATTGATGACAAGGGCGTTGCCTCTTATCTTTTGAGCCTGTACTGCTCAGCAGCGATACTGGCAGACGACGCAATCGCCGTTCTCGAAGATGTAGAGGTGGGTGAGTATTATGACTACGATTGATGAATTCACATCGCAGGCAGGTGTAATGAGAGAGGCTGAGCTTGCCAGAATTGCGAATGACATGTTCGGAGATCTGGGCGAAAGCATCGATTCGGTTGAGGGGCAGGAAAAAGCTTATGAGAATGTGGCTTTAACGGAAGGCTTAGCCTGGTCGGGAAGCCTTGAAAGTGCCGGGAGATCTGATTTCGATTGGGAGCATCCCTTTGAAAATCCCGCAGCAGCACGCTATTCTCCGATGGTAATGTCAGGCGTGGAGGCTGAGGAGCAGGATCGTGTGATCGATGTTAACACACATCCGATAAGCGCTCTTGATGTGAAGGCTGACGATGGGAAGAGTAGCGGCTCTTCACGCAACGCATCCATCAGGATCGGTTCAAAGACACTTGAGGAGATCAGAAATGATTTTCCCATACTCTCAGAGACGATAAATGGAAATCCCCTCGTATGGCTTGATAACGGAGCCACAACTCAGCGCCCGAACCAGGTCATTGACCGAATATCCTATTACTATCAGCATGAGAACTCCAATGTTCACAGGGGAGCACATACTCTTGCTGCCAGGTCTACGGATGCTTACGAGGCAGCCAGAGACACCGTGAGGGATTTTATCGGGGCTGGTTCCTCGGAAGAGATAGTGTTTGTCAGGGGTACCACAGAGGGAATAAATCTGGTTGCAAACGCTTATGTAAAGCAGCTGCTCTCGCCCGGGGATGAGATAATAGTATCTATTTTGGAGCATCATGCGAACATTGTTCCATGGCAGCTCATAGCTCAGGAAACAGGGGCAGTCATAAAGGTTATTCCCTGTGATGAGACCGGACAGCTGCTGCTGCATGATTACGAGGGGCTTTTTACCAGGAGGACGAAATTCGTCTCGGTGACTCATGTCTCAAATGTGCTTGGCACCGTGACACCCGTGGAGGAGCTTATCGCCGTAGCACACAGGCACGGGGTGCGTATACTGATAGACGCAGCTCAGTCGGTGGCGCATATACCCCTCAATGTGTCGGCAATGGATGCGGACTTCCTGGTTTTTTCGGGACACAAGATTTTCGGTCCTACGGGAATCGGAGCTGTATACGGAAGGAAGGAGCTCCTTGAAGCAGCAAGACCTTATCACGGCGGCGGCAACATGATAAAGGACGTGACCTTTGAGCGCACTGTCTATAATCCTGCTCCGAACAAATTCGAGGCAGGTACAGGCTCCATCGCTGATGCCGTGGGACTTGGAGCAGCCCTGCAGTACCTGAGCACCATAGGAATGCCGTGTGTCTATAGATGGGAGCATGAGCTTTTGACCTACGCTATGAGCGAGATGAAAAAAGTAAACGGTCTCCATCTTATCGGTACGGCATTGAACAAGGCATCCGTGCTTTCCTTCAAGCTGGACGGATACTCGGACGAGGAGGTCGGAAAGAGACTGGACAGCTATGGCATCGCCGTTCGCACCGGACATCATTGTGCACAGCCGGTGCTCAGGCATTTTGGCTTTGAGGGTTCTGTAAGACCTACTCTCGCGCTTTACAACTCGCCTGATGACATAGACGCCATGGTAAAAGTATTAAGGACATTTGCGTAGATTCTTTTAACCCTAAAAAAGGAGAATAGTATGATAATTTTAGTCGGAGGAGAAAAAAAGGAGCTAGAAGAGGGAACTACCGTAGAGAAGCTCATAGAGATCGAACAGGTTGAGACACCGCAGTATGTGACCGTATCCGTAAATGAGGAATTTATAGACGCGCAGGACTTTGGAAGCCGCATACTGAGTGATGGCGACGAGGTGGAATTCTTGTATTTCATGGGAGGAGGAAGCAGATAATGGCATTTACCAATGAACAGCTCGAGCGCTATTCCAGACATATCATATTAAAGGAAGTAGGAGTTAAGGGACAGAAAAAACTGATCAATTCAAAGGTTCTGATCATAGGTGCGGGGGGCTTAGGTGCCCCCGCCGCGCTATATCTCGCGGCTGCGGGTGTAGGGACAATTGGTATCGCTGACGCGGATGTGGTGGATCTCTCCAACCTCCAGCGCCAGGTAATACATACCACGGCGGATATTGGCAGACCAAAGGTTGAGTCTGCGAAGGAGACGATGCAGGCTATCAATCCTGATGTGACCGTAAACACCTATCACGATTTTGTCACCAGCGCCAATATACTCGATTTGATCAGTGATTATGATTTCATACTGGATGGGACAGACAATTTCCCGGCGAAATTCCTGATAAATGACGCCTGCGTGATGGCAAAGAAGCCTCTTTCCCATGCCGGTATCATCAGATTTAAGGGACAGCTCACCACCATAATCCCCGGTGAGGGACCCTGCTACAGATGTATATTCAAGGATCCGCCTCCAAAGGACGCTGTGCCTACCTGTAAGCAGGCGGGAGTGATAGGCGCCATGGCAGGCGTTATTGGCTCTCTCCAGGCGATGGAGGCAGTGAAATATATTACGGGTGCGGGTGATCTGCTCGTGGGTTATCTGCTTACCTATGACGCGCTGAAGATGGAGTTTCACAAGGTGAAGCTTCCGCCAAGGATCAAGGGCTGCGCCGTATGCTCGGACAATCCGACGATAACAAAGCTCATAGACTACGAGCAGGCGGCCTGCGAATTCAAGCCCGGCGGTGGTGAGTAGAGATGAAGATATTTATCAATAAAAATGATTATGAGAGAATAGTGGATCA
>CALFUE010000183.1 GCA_937916345.1 uncultured bacterium | reverse complement strand
GGAAGGATCCTGACATAAGCCCTCTCTCTTATACTTTCATCGGACAGATATTGGGGCAGCTCCTTCGCGCCCGTAGTGATAAGGATATTCCCGCGGCTCTTTTTTAATTCTGACAGAAGATCCTCGTTTGAACCAAAATATGAGACCCCTGATATTTTATGATCAATGGATCTCTTTATTCTGATATATTCGGTTTCCGCTCCCATGGCTTTTTTTATATTCGCAGTCACATCGACTGCATAGGGATGAGTGGCGTCTATCACTGTATCAAAGCCCTCATCCGTAAGAAGCCGCCTGATCTCGTCAACATCTTTTCTTCCTACCAAAACGCTCATCCACGGGGAATCAGTCAATACGCTCCTGCCGTATTCCGTAGCTACCGATATCGTATGATAAACCTCTGCTCCGGAGAGAAATTCGGACAGTAATCTCCCCTCGGTGGTGCCTCCGAAAATAATGATCTTTTCTCTCATACATCATATCCCCTGGGGGTGACTAATTTTCCATCAATGATCTTACTATTGGATGCGCCGATGAATACGGTAGTAAACATGTCGGCGGAAAGCTCATGTAATTCCTTAAAGGAGCAGGTGTGTGCCTCCTCGCCGTCTCTTCCGATATTTCTCACCCAACCGCAGGGACGGGTGCCCTCCACATATTCGCCCATAACACCGAGAGCCCGCCTCAGGTGATCCTTTCGCCCATGGCTTCCGGGGTTGTAGATCACTACGGAAAAATCTCCGATAGCTGCCGCCTTTAATCTGTTTTCAATCCTCTCCCACGAGGTCATGAGATCGCTGAGGGATATGACACAGAAATCATTGTTTATGGGAGCACCAAGAAGAGCCGCCCCTGAGAGCGCCGCGGTAACCCCTGGTATCACGACAAGCTCTGCCTCATACTCTCTCGAGAGCTCATACATAAGTGATGCCAGACCGTACACTCCCGCGTCTCCGCTGCATACCAGAGCTACGGTCTCATTCTGCGCAGCCTTTTCAAAGCACATGCGACACCTGTCGATCTCGCCTCCCATCGGGGTAGAAAGGAGCTCCTTACCCTTAAACTCCTCTGCTATCAGCTCCACATATTTGCTGTAGCCAATTATCACCCCCGCCCCGGAAAGGGCGGCTTCTGCATCCTGTGTCATGGCGCTTGTCATTCCCGGACCGATACCAACTATATATATCCTATTCATCGAAGCTCACACTCCAATCCCTGATGGCCAAAGCTGCTGTCACGCCACATCCTGCCGTCTTTTTTATGAGAAGCCTTCCTCCCGCGGCAACGGCGGCGCGCTCGCAGACATTTGATACTCCGGTCTTTTCCCTGACGAATTCCGACACAGAAAAATCTCCGTCTGATTTCGAGAGTTCCTCGCTTGAAAAAGTCCGAAACTCGCAGTTTCTCTTTCTGCTCCAGTTGATGAGGCATTCCTCATCCTTTTTTATATCGATGGAGGAAAGTGTACCAACCAATTCCTCATCGATTCCGTTTTCAAATAGAAACCATTCTATGAAATCATTAAACTCTTCCTCTTTCTTATCCCGCCTGCAGCCTGCGCCCAGGATATATTTCCTGGGAACCAGAGTAACAGATGCCTGATCAAATATCTTTTTATCCTCGGTGATCAATACATCGACCTTTCCCGCCGGGGGATATTCCACCATTTCTATCTTTTTGTCGGATGGCATCAGGCTGACTCTCGTCTCATCCACAGAAACCGTGATGGAATTGCCAGCGAGAAGCTTTGATGAGACCTCAGCGATACCGTCCTTCTGCAATATCAGCAAATGATTTCTTTTCGCGAACATATCCACGGCGAATTCAGAATTGATGTCCGTGGCAGTGGTGATGACTGCTGCGGCTCCCGTCTTTTTCGCCAGAGAGACCGCCAGCTCATTTGCCCCGCCCAGATGCCCCGAGAGAATAGGTATCACAAAATTATTCCCCTCGTCCATTACGATCACAGCTGTATCTTTTGTCTTGTCATTTACAAAGGGAGCTATGAGCCTCACCGCAATGCCGGTGGCTCCTATAAAAATGATGGGCGTCCTGCTCTCAAATCTCTCTGACAGGAAGGCTGTCATATCCCTCACATAAAAATCCCTGTCAAAAAAAGAGCTGCACCTGCTGTAGGCTCTCCCACCCTCTATGGTCAGGGCGAGCTCGTGTCCCCTTTTTGTAAAACTGACTATATCCATCTCACTCATTTTTCCCCATCCTGTATTCTGTAAAAAAATCCGGTGAATAGAGCTTTGAATCGGAGAAATTATTTTTTCCGATGGCATCACCCACCAGAACCACAGCGGTCTTTTTTATATTGTTTTCCAACGCCTTCTGTTCCAGCTGTTCAAGGGAACAGACTATTTTTTTCTCGTCAGGCCAGGAAGCCTTGTAAACAATAGCAGCGGGAGTATCAGGGCGATACCCTCCGCTGATCAGGCGATCCGCCAATTCCCCCATCATTCCCGCGCTTAAATAAACTGCCATTGAGGCCTGATGCCGGGAGAGATCCTCTATTTTTTCCATAGGCGGAACCTCCGTCCTTCCCTCAAGTCTCGTTATAATAAGAGTCTGGGAAACGCCGGGAAGGGTATATTCCAGCTTTAATGATGCCGCCGCGGAGAAGCATGCCGTGACTCCGGGACAGACCTCGTATTCGATCCCTCTTTTATCCAGCTCTCTCATTTGCTCCGCCATGGCGCTATAGAGGCCCGGGTCTCCCGTGTGGAGACGAACCGTATTTTTCCCCACGCCCTCGGCTCTCTCAATTATCTCTATTATCTCAGGAAGCGTCATCAGAGCGCTGTCATAGATATCCGGATCTTTTTTCGCGTAGTGTAATAATTCGGGATTTACCAGCGATCCCGCGTAGATCAACACATCGCACTCTTCTATGAGCCTCATGCCGCGGATTGTGATCATATCGATCGCTCCCGTTCCCGCTCCCACAAAGTAAACCATTCCTCTGCTCCGTAAGTTTTGCCCAGCTCTCCGTATACATTGGAGAACATGATACACTCTGCATTCAATTTATTTTCCGCTCTTTTTTCCAGATAAAATTTTATCCTTTCAACGGCAATATTACAAGCTTCCCGTAAAATTCCGGCCTCTTCCATCATTTCCGCGGCTTCCTCAGTCGTTGATGCATCAAGCAGCGCATTGGAAATCCCATCCTCTGCGCCTGCCCTGATGGCAAAGGCACTCATCAGCTCACATCTGCAGTCACTCTCCCTTGAGTGAGTATTCATGATGCCCCCCGCAACCTTTATAAGCTTTCCCATGTGACCGGTGAAGAGAATGTTTTTTATGCCGGCCGATACCGCCATATCCACGGTCAGTCCGACAAAATTGCTGCACAAAACATAATCATCACTACTTAGTCCATATTTTTTTTTCAAAAAATCCGCCCCGTAATTTCCCGGGGCGATGACCAGCATGGAGTACCCCAGAGCCGCCTTCTGCTCTATCTCAAGCCTGATGGTCTCTATCAATGCCTCATTACTCATGGGTTCAACTATGCCTGTGGTTCCCAGTATCGAGATGCCTCCCCTGATGCCAAGTCTGGGATTAAAGGTTTGGCCTGCTATTCTTTCACCCTCCGGGGCGTATATCAATACACGAACAGCTCCCCTGTAGTCAAACTGACGACAAATCTTTTTGATCTCCTCTGTTATCATCCGGCGGGGCACGGAATTGATGGCGGCATCCCCCACAGGTCTGTCCAGTCCCGGCAGCATGACGCGGCCGACCCCCTCTCCGCCCTCTATTATGACCTTCTGTGCCCCATTGCTGTCATTATCCTCGTCCCCCAAAAAAGATACAGCGGCATAGATAAGCATGCCGTCCGTCACATCCGGATCATCACCGGCGTCCTTTTTCACGGCGCAGCTCACCTTTTTTTCGTCTTTAATAATATCATAAAGAGCAGCCGTGTATTTTATCCCCTTGGGTGTATCAATGGTGATCTCATCTATCCCTCTGCCGGACAGAAGCATGAAACAGGCCGCCCCCGCTGCCGCTGCCGCACAGCTTCCGGTAGTAAACCCAAACCTCATATTTTTTCCTTTTCTAATTCGTAGAGCAGCGCGTTTATGATCGCTGCTGCCACAGTGCTTCCGCCCTTTCTTCCCTCGTTTATTATATAGGGGATATCACTTTTCATGATAAGCTCCTTTGCGCAGACCACATTCACGAAACCCACCGGAACTCCAACGATAAAGGCGGGAAAGCTCTTGTTCTCCCTGTTTAATTCGTGTATCCTCATGAGCGCAGTGGGAGCGTTTCCAACCACATATATCACCTCGTCATTTAATCTAAAGGCTTTTTCTGCGCAGAGAGCCGCTCTGGTCTCACCGCGTTTCCCTGCATCTACAGCCACATCCTCATCTGCCATAAAGCATCTGACTCTCACTCCGAAGCTCTCAGCCGCCTTTTTGTTTATTCCGGTCAGAGCCATATTTGTGTCGGTTACTATCACGGCCCCTTTTTTTATTAAGCCCTTAATTTTTGGGATGGCTCCCTCTGAAAATTTGAGACTTCCCGCATAGTCGAAATCCGCGGTGGTATGTATGGCTCGCTTTATTATGGGAGAAAGCTCCTCGTCTAAGCTGATGCCCCTTGAGCTTAATTCCTCATCTATTATCTCAAAGCTCTTTTTTTCGATTTCTTCAGGAGTCATGTATTATTTCCTCCAGGGCTTTTAGCAATATCTCATTTTCCTCATGGGTGCGGACAGCAATCCGGTAATATCCCCTTCTTAAACCCTTAAAATCCGAGCAGTCCCTGATCAGTATGCCTTTTTTCAAAAGCTCATCATAAAGCGGCAGCTCACTTTCTATCAGCATAAAATTCACATTTGACAAATGGTATTTGAGCCCCATCTCATCAAAGGCAGCACTTATGATTTCTCTCTCCTTTTTTATCAGCTCCCGCGTCTTTATCAAATATTCATCCTCCGACAGACACATCACCCCCGCCTGCTGGGCGATGGATGAGACATTCCACTCAGGGAGATTTTTCCTGATCTTTTCTCTGATCTTTTCATCGGCGCACACACACCACGCCAGCCTGATGCCCGGCATACAGTATGCCTTGGTGAAGGATCTGACGATAATCATATTTTTGTGTGAGGAATACTCATTGATCAGGGAATACTCCTCCCCCGCAAATTCAATAAAGCTCTCGTCTATGACAAGTATTGAATCAATATTTTTCATCACATCATATCCGCAGATCCTTCCGTCAGGATTGTTCGGGCTTCCTATAAATACAAGCTCTGCCTTATCCTCTGTTTTTTTTGTATATGTCACCTGCGCATTTACGGCGTTTGCAGCGTACTCATAGCCGTAAAATGAAGGTATCGGAATAGAAACGCTTTTGGGTCTCAGTGCATGAACGATTGCCATAAAAAGCTCAGATGCTCCGCTTCCAAAGATAATATCAGACTCCTTCACGCCGTATCGTATGCTCACAGCTTTCAAAAGTTTCCCACATGAGATATCCGGATAGACGGCACCTAAGGATGTATTTTCGCATAAGGTACGCTTTACGCTCTCCGGCATTCCAAGCGGATTGATATTTACGGAAAAATCGAGATTCACTTTGTTATTATAGATATCACCGCCGTGATGAACCATAACACTCCAATCCCTAAAAAAGTAAAAATAAGCCCCGTGATATACATCAGCCTGTTGATCCTTATTATATCGCCTGCATCCGGTCTTTTTTGGCTATCGCCAATTGTTTCTTTTTTCACCAGGACACCGCCGTAGGCGGCATCACCTGACAGCTTTAATCCCAGCGCTCCCGCGCACACACTCTCTGTCTGGCCGGAGTTTGGGCTCGGGTGCTTATTTCGATCCCTCATAAATATACGGACAGCGTTTTTTCCTCCGGTATCAGGACAGAGCGCTGCCGCGATTATCATGAGGATGGCCGCAATGCGGGCCGGAATGAAATTTAATACATCATCAATCCTCGCCGCTGCCCTGCCGAAATACATATATCTCTCATTTTTGTAGCCAATCATGGAATCCATGGTGCTTGAGGCCTTAAATACCATCCCGAATACCGGTCCGAAAAAAAGGAGATAAAACATAGGAGATATTACGCCATCCGTGGTGCTCTCCGCCACGGACTCAACCGCTGCCCTTATTATGCCGCTCTCATCAAGCCCGTCTGTATCGCGCCCCACTATCATGGATACGGCTTTTCTCGCTGCCCCGATATCTTTTTTTTCCAGCGCCTTCTTTACCTCACACGACGCCTTTGCCATGGATCTCATTGCGATGCACTGCCAGGTCATAATAGATTCAACCAGTACAAACAGCGCAGGGTGGATTATATATGATACTGTCAAAACAATACCACTGCCAAAGAATACTGACAATAACATTATTATCGCAAGAACAGCGCCATTAAACACATTATTTTGGAATAGTCTTTTTTCAAGCGCCTTTATCATGGCACCCATAGCCATTACGGGATGGGGAAGAAATAAGGGGTCTCCGAGAATTAGATCCATTATGATTCCGATTAAAAAAGCCAACAGATGAAGCGTCATAATTTTTTTATCTCCGTGATCCTGCCTCCTGAAATATCTGCCTCTATCATCTCTCCGTTCCTTAGCATATAGTCGTAATAATCTCCGCCGTAAAAGCGGCTCAGGATATTCATTATCACACCTCCGCTCAATACTGCCGCAGTTTTTTTGTCCTCTCCTTTCTCTATGATGCTAAAAAAACCCTTTTCTACTCTTCTGTCAAAGGTCTCTGTTGCCTCAGCACCGGGTGCTGCGATCCGGCCCCTTCCATCGATCCATTTAATGTATCTCGCGTCATCCTTTAATTCCTCATATGTCTTTCCCTCAAACTCACCAAAGTCTGTCTCTGTAAGACCTTCTGCAATTATTATCGGTTTGCCCGGGTATATGATTCCGGCGCTCTGTCTGCAGCGGAGCATCTCCGAGGAAAATAGCATATCTGCATCGGGGTAATAGTTACGGCCGGTGCGCTCTCTTAAAGTCTCTGCCCCATGATCCGACAATGGCTCGTCGATATTTTTTCCGATATATTTTTTCTTTTCATTTCCAAGGGTTGCGCCATGGCGTATAAAAAAAAGCTTCATATCTTCAGTATCAAGATACTATGTCCAAAAAAGCTGTCACCAGTGTCATTAAAAGCTCACACAGGCAAAGAAACCAGCCTGCGGTGTCTCCCGTCACTCCCCCGAAGGCTGCCTTCGACCTGAAATAGTAATACAGGAGACAAAGAAGCGCGGATAGTACAACAAATACAGATGCGGGCGTTATGATAAACATAATGATGACAACTGCCGCTGCCTCAATGATCAAAACACAAGCAATAACCGATCGCTTTTTGCTCCTCGTCAAAGTATACAGCATTCCCGTCTTCTTTGCTATTGGAAACAGGAATGAGGATAGCGCTGATAATACCCTTGCCAGTACAAAAACGAGGCAGAAAATATAAAAAGAGTTGTTGTTTTTTATCCCGGAGATTCCCGCTAAAAATAAAAGAATAAGCACGATCGCTCTTATTACCGCGAAAGCTCCAACGACCGGATCCGACAATATCTTTAATTTTTTATCCCGATCGCCAAAGCTCGACAGCGCATCCGAGGTATCCATGTAGCCGTCCATGTGGATTCCTCCGGTGACGAGTAACGGTATCACTGTCGATACGATAATATATGCGATATCCCCCACAGGAAATGCCTTGCAAAAAATCCTCCAAATAAGTTCCACCGCGCCGATCACAATCCCAACAATTGGGAAAAAAATGAGAATAAGATCACTCTCCTCCTCCAACTTAAATGGCGGCACGGGAATCCTGGAATATGTGGATATCGCAGCCAAAAACGATCTGATGATCTTCATAAAAAACTATCCTTTTATCTTTTCCGGAATGCCCCCGGTCACAGCGAAAACTTTATCACAGACTTCCTCAAGTTCCTCATTGATACGACCCAGGGCATCTATGTAGGCAATAGTAGATTCATCGTAATCCGTGCCCCAGGAAGAAATATCACTTGTGACGATCACCATATCGGAGACTCTCTCTCCAAGGCCTGTTATCTCAGACATCACACAATCCACTACCATATCGCATTCAATTATCCCGTCACTAAGAAAAATCTCATTTGCAGTGAGATTGGTTACACATTCAAGGAGCAGAACAGAACCCTTCTCTATCTCCCCTGATATCGACATAAGATCTTTTTGCTGCTCAATGGTGATAAAACCCTTGCCACACCTCCGGAGTCTATGCCTCTCAACCCGCATTTTGCTCTCCTCATCACAGACCTCCATGGTAGCGATGTAGTAAGCCTTCTTTTCTCCGCGCAGTTTTACGACAAGATCCTCCGCAAAGCAGGATTTTCCGCTGCCGCTTTCCCCGATGACAAGATACCTCATCACACGAACCTCTCGTATTTTTTTACATTTATATCCTCAAATGATGTCCCGTCCCGATATACGGAGAGAGCGGTCTCAAGTAGCGGAATGAGCATCACAGCGCCTGTCCCCTCACCAAGAGCCAGCCCCGCGTCTATCACCGGCTTAAAGGAAAGATCCTTTAGTAAAAGCTCACAGCCCTTCTCCTTCCCCCTGTGGGATGGGATCAGGTAATCTCTCACCTCCGGTCTCATCCTTACAGCTATGGCCGCAGCCGTAAGGGAAATAAAACCGTCCAGTATGACAGGGATCCTGTATATTGCCCCTCCTATGCAAAGTCCAACCAAGCCAGCTATATCAAGCCCTCCCACCTTTGAGAGCACCTCCAGGGGAGACGCACCGTAAAGATCATATTTTTTTACCGATTCATTTATTACGGAGATCTTTCTCTTTAAGCCCTCGTCAGAGAGCCCCGCACCTCTCCCTGTGACCTCTGCCGCGTCCATATTAAAAAGCGCGGCACAAACAGCGGATGAAGTGGTGGTATTTCCTATCCCCATCTCACCCAGGGCTAATATATCATACTTTACGCTGCTGCTCTTTACGAGCTCTATCCCTGTACGGATCGCGGCAAGGGCTTCCTCTCCGGTCATGGCAGGGGACACATAAAAATCCTTTGTGCCTTTTTTAATCTTTTTGGTTTTGATCCCGTGAATTACCTCGTCGCAGTCCATCCCTATATCTACAGGTATAGTGTCCACTCCGATAATATTTGCCATGCGGCAGACCGGGGATTTTCCCTCAGCCATGGATCTGGCCACAGAGAGTGTGACGGATGAGTCCGTCTGAGTCACACCCTCTCTCACGATCCCGTTATCCGCGCACATAATGATCAGGGCTTTTCTGTCTATCTTTGGGATGAGCTTCCCCTGTATCGCGCCGATACCCGCGATCAGCTCCTCGAATTCTCCAAGGGAATCGATGGGCTTTGCAAGGGCGTCAAAATTGTTTTTTATTCCCTCATATATATTTTTTTCAGTGCGCTTAATTTCGTATTCATCAAACATCTGATATCACCATTGAATCGTACACAAGCTTCATATCTGTATTTTCCTTCAGTGTGTCCGCTAAAATATCGTATTGTCTTTCCTTATATTCTCTGTAGTCTGTCACAGAATAACTTTTTGTTTGCAAGCCCTTTCTTTTTCTCAAGGCATTTACCAGCGAGGCAGACATTTCCTTTTTATCGAATAATCCATGTATATAACTGCCCAGGACATTGCCTTTGGAGCAAAATATCTCACCGCTGCCGCTCACGCCCTGATGTATCTCATAGCCCTCGTATTCCAGACCGTTTAAGCAGGAGAAAAAGCCTTTGATTCCCTCTATCCTGCCGATGCTTTGCACAGTCTTTTTTTCGGGTAAAGAAAAAGTTTCTACCGAAAGCATTCCAAGGCCGCTCTCAAAAACTTTACCTTCATTATCTTTATTATCTGTAATGCCATTCCCAAGGATCTGAAATCCGCCGCAAATACCAAGCACCGGAGTATCAGCAGACTCCTTTATCCTTGTATTAAACCCCTGCTCCTTCATCCAGCGCAGATCATAAAGGGTATTCTTGCTCCCGGGTATAACTATCAGATCGGCTAAGCTTAGTTCATCAGGACTTTTTACATAATTGACCGACACATCATCAAACTGCTCAAAGGTATTCATGTCGGTAAAGTTTGATATGTAGGGGAGCTTAATTACCGATATGTTTATCGCCGCTTTTTTTCTCCGGGAAAATCTATCGGTCAGAGAATCCTCATCCTCCAGATCAAGCTCCATATAGGGGATCACCCCTGCTACCGGGATCCCCGTCCTCTTTTCCAGCTCCACAAGTCCCGGATCAAGAAGCTTTTTGTCCCCTCTGAATTTGTTTATCAGAAAACCAGCAATCCTTCCTCTCTCTTCCTCAGAAAACAGCGTATAAGTTCCTATGAGCTGCGCGAAGACGCCTCCCCTGTCGATATCTCCCGCCAGAAGCACCTTTGTACCCAGTATCTCTGCAAGCCCCATATTTACGATATCATTTTCCCTTAAATTTATCTCCGCCGGACTCCCTGCCCCCTCCACTACTATCACATCAAACTCATCAGAGAGTCTGTGAAAAGCATTCTTTACCACGGGTATCAGGCTTTTTTTGTATGAGAAATAATCAGCGGCTGACATATCGCCTATGCTTTTTCCATTTACTATGACCTGGGACGCAGTATGTCCTGTGGGCTTTAAGAGTATGGGATTAATCTCGTATCGGGCCGGTATCCCCGCCGCCTCGGCCTGCATAGCCTGAGCCCGACCAATCTCCGCGCCGTCAAAAGTCACATAGGAATTCAATGCCATATTCTGTGATTTAAATGGGGCGGTCTTAAACCCTTCGCGGGAAAACAGCCTGCATAAACCTGCCGTGATCAGGCTTTTACCGGCGCCCGACATGGTGCCCTGTATCATTATGACCTTTGCCATCATCGCTCCATTTCTCTTAAGAGATCCAATACTTTTTTATTTCCCGAAAACTTATCTTCATTCAGCCCGAAGAGCCTGCTCAATAATCCCGGCTTAAATATCTCCTCTGCCGTTCCCATATCGATGATGCATCCGTCCTTCACCGCCATGATCCTGTCGGAAAAAATTTCCGCCAGCCTCAGCTCATGGAGAGACATTATCACGGTGAGATCTCTTTTCTTTCTCAGCTCATCAAGCAGGGTAAGAAACTCCAGCTGGTTTTTTATATCCAGATATGATGTTGGCTCATCCATGATCATAAGCGGCTGCTCCCCGGCTATGCATCTGGCCAGCATAACCCGCTGCCGCAGGCCGTCGCTGAGCTTATTGAAATCCATACCTGAATACCCTGAGAGTCCTGTTAATTCCAATGCCTCCCCGACATGCAGCCTGTCGTTATCCCGCAAAAGCCCCAGCCTTCCCGTGTAGGGAATCCTTCCGGTGGCAACCACATCGTAGACGCTCATCAGCTCGCTCTTTATCCTGTCGGTAAATAATATGGATATTTTTTTTGACAGCTCCTCTATGCTGACGAAGGATAATTCCTCCGATCCCAGATAAGCGCTGCCGGATATTCTTTTAAGCTGAGCCGCTACGCCCTTTAGGAGGGTTGATTTCCCTGCCCCGTTGGGTCCGATCAATGTCACCCACTCGCCGTATCCTACTGAGAAATCCACCTCCGATACAACGGGCTTTTTATCATATCCCACCGAAAGCTTCTTTGCGGAAAAATGATATTCACTCAAGGCCGCCCCTCCTTTTTTCCAACATCACCATGAGCACCACCGGCACGCCGAATATGGCTGTCACTGTGCTGATGGAGAGTTCCGTAGGAGCGCACACCGTTCGGGCGATGAGATCGCTCAGGAGGCAGAAGGCGCCTCCCGTAAGAAAGCAGGCGGGTATCATTATGACCGGCTCGCCGGTCCCAAGCATTTTTTTTGTGATATGGGGAGCAGCCACTCCCACAAAGGATATGGGCCCCGCGAAGGCCACTATCACCGCGGAGAGCAGTCCCGACAATACTATTATCTCTATCCTGAGTCTTCTCACATCAACCCCCAGACTCAGCGCGTAGGAATCCCCCATCCTGTAGGCATTCAAGGGTTTAGAGAGCATGAATACGAGAATAAATGTAATCGACACAAATATGAGGCATATCAATACCCCATCCCAGGTCATTCCGGAAAAGCTTCCTCTCGACCAGCTGTGGAGATTCACTATGTCGGCGTCGTTCGCGAAGGTGATGACAATATCCGTTATGGCAGAGCATATATATCCTATCATCACGCCCGCCACAATCAGCATACCCATATTTCCTGTTTTCCTCGAGAGTATGAGGACAAACCCCATGGATAAAAGAGCCCCGACAAAGGCACCTGCGATCAGACAAAGTGAAGATGCGAAATAACCCATTCCGGTCATGAATACCATTATGATCGCCACAACCATTTTCGCCCCTGAGGAAATGCCGAGGACGAAGGGACCTGCAATCGGATTGTGAAAGAATGTCTGAAGCAGAAAACCGGAGAGAGACAGGGCGCCGCCGAGGAGGAGCGCGGAAAGTGCCCTGGGGAGCCTGATATCCATAACAATGCGCATATATGTGTCATTCACCATGACATCCGCCAGA
Source organism: uncultured bacterium (assembly GCA_937916345.1). Taxonomy (GTDB): domain Bacteria; phylum Bacillota; class Clostridia; order Lachnospirales; family Lachnospiraceae; genus RGIG6904. The sequence continues at coordinate 2,222 of CALFUE010000183.1, read as the reverse complement.
AAAAATCCCACGCTTCCTATACATATGTTTAATAACAAAAGTAGGATATTTATTACGATCAAAGTTACAAATATTCTTGCTTTTCTCATAACCTGTACAAATATTCCGTCTCCTCTTCCGACCCGGAAAAGATGACTGAAAAGTCATGTGCCAGGGTGGCGAGACGCATCGGTCTCTGGTAGAGATCACCCCCGGCGCACCAGACACTGCCCTCCTTCACCGCTTTGAAATCCGACAAAAGAGGAAACTTCTCCAATATATCATCCAGCGAGATAACGGATGAGCCAATGTTGTTGTTGTAGACAAGTATATCAGCGTCCTTTGCCCCGGCATAGAATTCCTCCTGCTGCATATTGACGCTGGTTTTAGCATCCGAATCATCAAAGGTATCACTGAATATATAATTTCCGCCCGCCAGCTCCATCAGCTTCGGTATGTAGTCCCCCGCCTTTCTCACCTGCACCAGGCCATTTTCAGTGACATAAAAGAATGCGGCGGTACGGCCGGTGTCTTTTGTTTCTATCTGCTCAAGTGTACTTACCTGACTCTCAAATATCTCTTCCGCCCTATCGAGCTTTCCGGTGAGAGCTCCGTAGAATTTCACCCATTCCACCCGGCCCAGGGGGTGGCTCTCATAGCTTGACCGGTCTACTATAACCGGAATCCCGAAGCTCTCCAGTTTTTCCTTTACCTCGGGAGCGTGATATATCATGGTGTTTTCTATTGTCAGATCACAGCCATTTTCCAGTATAAGTTCATAATCCGGAGCGGAGTATTTACCCGCGTAAACAATATCCCCCCGCTCCATCGCGCTCTTTGCGGAATCGATATGCCATCCTTCCGGCTTCTGACCTGAAAATCCGATAGAATCAATACTCCCCAGAGCATCGAAATAATCAAAGGTATTTGATGCCACAAGATATATATTTTTTAAGGGCTTCTTCAGGATGATGCAGTCATCGGGAATACCAGGCAAAATATCCTCCCCCTCATCCAATACAAGGAGCCTTTCGCCGCTTTCCATGACAGTCAAAAGCTCAGCTCCTTTGAAATGCTCTATGGTAAAGCCCTCTGCGTAAAGCAGCTCTTCGGTGGTATGGTACTCCTGTTCGCTCGAAAGGTTATTTCCCGCCGCATCAGGAATCGAGCGCCCCCCGCAGCCGATAAGGCATGCCGCTGCCAGTATTAATGTAAGCAGTCTCTTTTTCATTTCAGAAATGTTATGGTGTATTCTACTTCGTGGGGCGTGCTCATCGCCACAGTATCAGCAATGACTTCCAGCGTTTCAGGCTGTTCCGGAACCGGTATAAAAAATTCCGAGTTGCCTGTCTCATTCACAGGCAGATATTTCACCCCGTCTACAATCATATAATCGTAATTGGGACTGCTCCAGACCAGCCTGGCAAACAGTCCCTCATCAGTCCATTCCAACGACACCGGAGACTCTATATAAGCCCTGCCTGTACCGCCCTCCAGAACAATATCACAGGTTAATTTTTTTTTTCGGGATTTGTGACCGATACCTTGTGGTCGTACCAGATTCCCTTCTCTCCGATGATCGCCAGATCAAACCCGGTATCTATGGCAGGAACCGGCACATCGAATCCATTTACTTCCTCCGTCCCGCCGTCGGAATAGGTGACGGTATCAACAGTGGGAGAAAGAAGAACCGCGCCATCCTTTGCGGCATCCTCCGCTGTTCCCACAAAAAGGTTTAAGATCTTTTTTAGGAGCTAAAAGGAAAACAGATAGTTATAGTAATCCAGACAATGACCCAAGAGGACCATGGAAATCAGATAATTTCACTGCACCGGGTTATAGACCAAATCAAATGTATGAAATTACACTGCCTTCAGGTAGAGTAGTGACTCCACCAGAAGGTAGGTGCTGGCGCGTCACTAAGGAAGGATATGAGAAGTTTATCGCCGATGATAAGATGATTTATGGGAATAACGGTGATGGAGCCCCAGCAGTAAAGAGATTTTTGTCAGAAATGCCTGGGATGGTCCCTTGGACATGGTGGAATCATGAGGAGGTTGGACATACACAAGAGGGAAACAAACAACTCTTTTCCATTATGGGAAAGGTTACTTTTGATTATCCTAAGCCGTCAAGATTGATTGAGAGAATTGTGCAAATAGCTACATCTTCGGATTCTATTATTCTCGATTCCTTTGCAGGTTCCGGAACGACCGCACATGCCGTCCTCAACATGAACAAAG
>CALFUE010000182.1 GCA_937916345.1 uncultured bacterium | reverse complement strand
GTAAACGAGCCTCAGATACTCCTTCTGGATGAGCCACTCTCTGCCCTGGATTATCAGATGCGAAAAGAGATGCAGCTGGAACTCAAAGAGATGCACAAGGAGCTGGGCATCACTTTTATCTTTGTAACCCACGATCAGGAGGAGGCTCTGACCATGAGCGACAAGATCGTGGTGATCTCTGACGGTAAGATCCAGCAGGTGGGCACGCCACAGCAGATATATGACGAGCCGGCAAATTCTTTTGTCGCTGACTTTATAGGAGAGAGTAATATATTTAACGGGTGGATGAGCGGAGAGCGGACCGTGAATTTTTGCGACCATGATTTTGAGTGCGTGGACGATTACCCGGGCGGTATGAGGATAGAGGCCGTTGTGCGCCCGGAGGATGTGATCCTTTGCGACAAGGGATCGGGCATGATAAACGGAGAGGTGATCTCATGCATATTCAAGGGCACATTTTACGAGATAACCGTTCAGGTAGGAAAGAACGAGCTTGTGGCAAAGAGCACCATGAAGGCGGAAATAGGACGGTCGGTGGGAGCCAATATTGATCCGGACGGAATTCATGTGATTCCCTACGATGTAAAGAAGAATCATTTCAAAGGAGTCTTGAGAAGTGACGGTTCGCTGCAGTTCCGGGATAATATCATACAACCCGATCTCTCAGCGATATTTGGGGATGATATCCCGTCAGAGATGGAGGGCATCCGGGTATCGGCATACTTCGATCCCCATGATGGCGACCTGACGGATGACGCGGACAGTGTGGATATCACCGGTCACATTATATCAATCATCTACAAGGGCGACCACTACAGCTATGTGGTCAGGAGCGAGAGCGGTACGGATTATTACATAGATGACGATTATCTGTGGAACACAGGCGACTATGTAGGATTGATAATACCTGAGGAGAAGCTGAATTTCGAGTTTTATCGGGAGGCGTAGAGCGGCATGAATAATCATAAGTCATTTATAGCCCTTCCCTATGGGTTATTTCTAACTCTGTTCGTGATACTGCCTTTCTTTGTCATACTGTATTACGCGTTGACGGATTCGACCGGAGCGTTTACTCTTGTCAATTTCACACATTTCTTCACCAACCCAAAAACCATGGGCACATTGGTCTACAGCCTTCTTATTTCTGTGCTCACAACCGTGATATGTCTGATTCTGGCTTATCCGACTGCCTATATACTGGCAAAGGGAGGCCTAAAGAGATCAACGGTATATCTGATCCTTCTTGTGGTACCGATGTGGATCAACTTTACATTGAGAATCACGGCGTTAAAGGAGATTCTGACGCTTTTACAGGGGAATATCGCATATTATCCATTCTTTAACACCATAGTATGTATGGTCTATGATTATCTGCCGTTTATGCTGCTGCCGATCTATAACTGTCTCTCCGAGATAGGTGACGAGTATGGCGAGGCGGCCATGGATCTGGGAGCTGACAGGGTGTCTACCTTCTTTCGGGTGATACTTCCTTTTTCACTGCCCGGAATCATCAGCGGCATCATGATGGTATTCCTTCCAACCATGACAGACTATGTAATTCTGGATATGATCTATAATTCCACCTATATCATGGGTTCTCTTATCGGCAGTTATTTCTCATCTTATGACTGGAATAATGGCTCAATGATCTCTGTGGTGCTGCTGTCACTGATAATGATGGTAAATCTGGCCGCCGACTGGGTGATAAAGAAAAGGGGGTAGTGAGAGATGAAAAAGAAAAGCAAGGCTTTTTATGTGCTCTGGCTCTTTGTCATGATATTCGTAATGTATATGCCCATCGGAGTCCTGGCCTTTTACAGCTTTACGGATGCGACGCAGATAGGCCAGACGGCTTCCTTTTCAGTACAAAACTATATCTCCCTGGTGACAAATCCGGAACTTAGGGGGATGATAATAAACACCTTTGTCCTGGCGTTTTTTGTCGCAGCACTCTCTACGATACTCGGCACCGCGGCGGCGATAGGGGTGCACTTCGGTAAAGCGAGGAAGGTTGAGACCTTTATATCCCTGGGAAATCAGGTGCCTGTGGTCAATTCGGATGTGGTCACAGGATTTTCGATATGCATACTCTTAATGGTGTTCCTTCACATGGACAAGAGCACATATCTGCCGCTTGTAATAGGTCACATGACTCTGTGCACGCCTTTTGTGTATCTTTCCGTGAGACCTGCCTTAAAGATGTTTGATATGGCTCATTACGAGGCGGCTATAGATCTGGGAGCAACACCCTTTTACGCCATGGTTTTTGTGGTGATAAAGGAACTGCTGCCGGCGATAGGGACAGGCTTTGTGACAGCCGTTACACTGTCTCTGGACGATTATTTCGTCACTACTTATACCAAGCCTGCCGTGTTTGATACTGTTTCCACCTACGTGGTAAATGCTACCAAGGGTGCCATGACGCAGATCAAAACGGCTCTGTGGGCTCTCTCCACCGTGATAGCTGTCATCGTTCTGGTGGCAGTCCTGCTGAATAGCCACAGACTCAGAAAGGGGGAGACATCGTGAAAAAGATCACCTTTACCTGCGCTGCCGCGCTTTCAATGATAATTCTTTCTTCCTGCGGTGCATCCGGAAACGATGAGATCGTTCTTAGGATCGCAAACAGCGAGGAATATATTGACTACGGTTTTTGGGACGACGATGAGGCCATTGAGCTTGACGGCGGTACTGTGATGGGAGAGAGACCTATGATCAACGATTTTGAGGACTGGTTCTATGAGCAGTACGGCAAAAAAGTGAGAGTTGAGTACTCCACCTATGGCTCAAACGAGGAAATGTACAATATGATCAGCATGGGAGACGTGTTTGATATGGTGTGCCCCTCTGATTACATGATAATGAAGCTTATGGAGGAGGATGCCCTGGTTCCCCTCTCCGATGAATTCTTTGATGAGGATATCGAGGAGAATTATTATATAAACGGCGTGTCTCCCTATATCAGCAAAATGTTCGATTTTTTGCGTATAAATGATGAGAGCATCGGGAAATACAGCGCGGGCTACATGTGGGGAAACATGGGTATCGTATATAATCCCGAGGGAGTTGATGAGGAGGATACAGCCCACTGGGAGATGCTGAACGACCCGAAATATTTCAAGAGAGTCACCATGAAGGACGGCGTCAGGGATTCCTATATAGTGGCCGCAAACATCCTGAACCGGGAACTGATAGAGTCCGGGGAATTTTTGAACCGCGAGGATTACTATGGGGCTCTGACGGATGTACTCAACGACACATCACAGGAAACGGTGGATAAGATAGAATCCGTTCTTACCGATATGAGAAACAATTGCTATTCTCTCGAGAATGACTCGGGGAAGGCCGATATTATAACGGGAAAGGTTCTGGCGAACATGCAGTGGTCGGGAGATGCCGTCTACACTATCCTTGAGTGCGAGGAAGAGGGCGTGACACTGTGCTACAGAGTGCCGGAGGAGGGAAGTAATCTGTGGTTTGACGGCTGGGTGATGATGAAGGACGGTCTTTCCGGAGATCCGGATAAGCAGCTTGCCGCAGAGGCTTTTATTAATTTTTTGTCAAGACCTGACAATGTGGTCAGAAATATGTGCTGGATAGGCTACACCTCTGCCATATCCGGCGGCGACGATCCTCTGATAGGAGAGTATCTGGAGTATTGCTACGGGGCTGAGGACGAATGTGAAGAGGATGAACTGACGGACTATGATATATCTTATTTCTTCGGGGAGGAATACATATTGGAAACTACTGAGGATATGGCGAAGGGGGTGCTTTTTGCGGCTTATCCGGATGAGGAGACCCTTGGGAGATGTGTAATAATGAGAGATTTCACCCGCGAGGAGAATGACCGTATCATGAGGATGTGGACTAATATACGGTGTTTTTCATTGTGGTAATGTGGAATCCGCCGCTGCTATTTACATTCGGTTATTGTTCACAGCCCCACGTAGCCCTTGACAAGGGGGATGGTTTGGAATAGAATGTGAGACGTGAAAGAAGGAGAAAAAAACAATGGCTAAGCAAACCCTGTCACTTCTGGTTGACAATACGGCGGGTGTTCTGAGCCGTATTTCGGGACTGTTCTCCCGCAGAGGCTATAATATCGATTCTTTTTCGGCCGGTGTAACTGCAAATCCAAAGTATACCAGGATCACGGTGGTGTCCTCAGGTGATGAAGACACTCTCGAGCAGATAGAGAAGCAGCTGGCGAAGCTTGTGGATGTCCGCGATATAAAAAAGCTCATGCCCGGCTCATCTGTAGTGAGAGAGCTTATTATGGTAAAGATCAGGGCAAAGGATACCCAGAGGCAGGCGGTGATGAATGTTACCGAGATCTACCACGGAAAGATCGTGGATGTGACCCACGACTCTATGGTTATTGAGCTGACGGGACACCAGGAAAAGCTGGACGCCTTTATCGACCTGCTGGACGGCTACGAGATACTGGAACTGGCCAGGACCGGACTTACGGGACTGTCCCGTGGAATTGACGATGTGAAGTATTTAGATTAAAATTTTTTTTCTTAAGGAGGAAACTAAAAATGTCAGAAGCAAAGATCTACTATCAGGAGGATTGTAATCTATCACTGCTGGATGGAAAGACTATCGCCATTATCGGCTACGGCTCACAGGGTCATGCCCACGCGCTGAACCTCAAGGAGAGCGGATGCAATGTGATCATCGGACTCTATGAGGGCTCAAAGTCAGCAGAGAAGGCAAAGTCTCAGGGCTTCGAGGTATTCAACACCGCAGAGGCTGCGAAGAAAGCCGATATCATCATGATCCTCATCAATGATGAGAAGCAGGCTGATATGTATAAGAAGGACATCGAGCCGAACCTTGAGGCGGGAAACATGCTGATGTTCGCACACGGCTTCAATATCCATTTCGGATGTATCAAGCCCCCTGCAGATGTAGATGTAACAATGATCGCTCCCAAGGCACCGGGGCATACTGTAAGAAGCGAGTATCAGGCTGGAAAGGGGACACCTTGTCTTGTTGCCGTACATCAGGATGCCACAGGAAAAGCTCTTGATCTGGCGCTGGCTTATGCCCTCGGTATCGGCGGCGCGAGAGCCGGAGTTCTCGAGACTACCTTCCGTACAGAGACAGAGACCGACCTCTTCGGTGAGCAGGCAGTGCTCTGTGGCGGCGTATGCGCTCTGATGCAGGCAGGCTTTGAGACGCTGGTCGAGGCAGGCTACGATCCCAGAAACGCATATTTCGAGTGTATTCATGAGATGAAGCTCATTGTGGATCTGATCTATCAGTCAGGCTTCGAGGGCATGAGATATTCTATCTCAAACACAGCTGAGTACGGCGATTATGTGACAGGTCCGAAGATCATCACAGAAGAGACCAAGCGAACTATGAAGAAGATCCTCGCGGATATCCAGGATGGTACCTTCGCAAAGGAATTTCTTCTCGACATGTCTCCGGCAGGCAGACAGGTACACTTCAATGCTATGAGAAAGCTCCATGCAGAGCATCCCTCGGAGCAGATCGGAAAAGAGATCAGAAAGTTGTACAGCTGGAATAATGAGGATGATAAGCTGATAAATAACTAATTTTTGACTTGATATTTGATGTTTTTGTTACGAGGTAAAATGATATGAAAAAAAATAAAAATAAGCGCAGACATCTGGTAATGCGCCTGGTAGCGATTGCTGTTGCAGGCGTGGCAGTTGCCTGTATATTGGAGACGGTGATCGCCTATTTCTCACTCTCAATGGTGTATGAGAATGTGATCGAGGAGGTGCTGTTCACGGCGGATGTGGAGTTGAACAGCGATTTTGAGTATCAGTATGACGGCGACTGGACTGTGGATGCTGACGGCGTTGTCTACAAGGGACCTGATGCGGTAAACGAAGAATACGAGAGGGAAATGGATGAGCTGAAGGCCGAGACGGGTATCGATTACACCCTGATAATCGGTAAGACCAGGAGAATCACCACCCTGAAGGATTCTTCCGGAAACAGGAATGTCGGTACCGATGTCAGCGATGAAGTCGCAAACACCGTATTAAACCGCGGAGAGGAACTGTATGTGCAGAACCTCAATATAAACGGTGAAAATTACTATGCATTTTATTCACCGCTGAAAAATCCCGACGGTTCGGTTGTGGGAATGGTATTTGCAGGAAGACCCAGCGCTGATGTCATAAAGACACTTCAGCTGATACTGGCAGTATTTATAGGTGTGCTGATAGTGATAGTTGTAATATTCGTCGTTCTTGGTCTGGTGATGAACAAAACAGTCAACAGGCACTTCAAGAGGATCGTTGACGCCATGGAACAGCTGTCAAATGGAAAGCTGGGGATTGATATTGACGAATCCACATTAAAAAGAAATGACGAAATAGGTGAGATCGCGGAATGTGCCCGAAAGCTGGATGAGAAGCTCTTAGAGGTCATCGGAGAAGCAAAGAGGCTCTCTATAGATGTAAACAAGGCAGGCGATGAACTGGCTGGTTCCGCGGACACGGCTTCACAGGCGTCAAGTCAGGTGACTAACGCTGTTGACGACATTACGAGAGGCTCTGTCA
>CALFUE010000181.1 GCA_937916345.1 uncultured bacterium | reverse complement strand
TGCCAGTTTTCCACTTTGCCCGTAAGTGCCGGACGGGCGCTTTCGGCAAGCTCCTGCTTCGCCACTTTCGTGCATTCTTCATAGCTTTCCGGATAGGGATATACTGTTTTTATCTCGAAGGTGTCCGCACTCACAGCCTCCGCTATCATGTCGGCCATGATGGAGGTATTGCCTTTTTCGATGTAGCCCACCTTGTAATTTTCACCCGCACGGGAGAAATAAGCCACCAGAATCTTTTGGAATTTTTTTGCATCCTGATTTGTCTCCCTCGAAGCGTTTTTTTTCGTGGTCGCTGCCGCTTTCTGCTCGGCAGAAGATGTCTCCGTACTGCCACAAGCAGTAATCAGGAACATTATGGAAAGGGACAAGACAAACGCGAATATTTTTGGTTCATACAGATTCCTTCCTTTGTCTCAACTCCTTCTATGGCTTATTGCGGCTGCAAGGGACCGTAATAATAGCTTGCCGTTGCCCCGCCGTCTGCCAAAAAAGTAGAGCCGGTAATGAAGGCACCCGCATCGCTCAGCAACAGTTCTGCGATATTCGCCATCTCGTCGACATAATCATCTGTATAATCATCCTCGAAGTCGTCATCATCCTCGGAAGAAACAGTGTCCTCCGCTATGAGCTCTCCGTCCTCACCGAACTCTCCTACCGAGAAGCCGCCCTTTCCGAACACGGCGTCGGAATCCTCGTAGGAATTGTCCCTGTCACGACCGATGATAGACTCGATGTTGGTATTTCCGTACTCTGACGACTCAATGAGCTTGACTTCCTTGCCGTTCTCGCCGAGTACCCTCACATCCAGGCCAAGTGACTGTAGTTCCTTGAGCATGACCTTGAATGACTCAGGAATACCGGGCTCAGGTATATTAGTGCCCTTGATGATAGCCTCGTAGGTCTTCACACGGCCTACCACATCATCTGACTTCACGGTCAGGATCTCCTGAAGCGTATAAGCCGCTCCGTAGGCCTCCAGAGCCCAAACCTCCATCTCACCGAAACGCTGTCCGCCAAACTGTGCTTTACCACCCAGCGGCTGCTGTGTAACCAGTGAGTACGGACCTGTAGAACGGGCATGGATCTTGTCGTCTACCAGATGGTGAAGCTTAAGATAATGCATGTGACCAATGGTAACGGGTGAATCAAAGGGCTCGCCCGTACGGCCGTCTCTCAGCTGCACCTTTCCGTCTCTTGATATCTTTACTCCTTTCCAGAACTCTCTGTGATCTCTGTTCTCAGAGAGATATTCCATGACCTCCGTCAGGAGTGTGTCCTTATATTTGTCGTAGAAACAGGTGTCTTCTTCCTTTTCCTGCCACTCAGGTTTGTCAAGCTCTGCCTTGTCAAAAGGCATGTTGACATAATCGTTTGCCAGCTCCAGAGTGTCCTGAATATCTATCTCACGGGCGCCGTCGAACACAGGTGTCTCGATGTCGAAGCCCAGCGCCTTTGCGGCCAATGAGAGGTGGATCTCCAGCACCTGACCGATATTCATACGGGAAGGCACGCCCAAGGGGTTGAGCACGATGTCCAGAGGCCTTCCGTTTGGCAGGTAAGGCATATCCTCCACAGGAAGCACACGAGAAACCACACCCTTGTTTCCGTGGCGACCGGCCATCTTGTCACCGACAGATATCTTTCTCTTCTGTGCGATGTAAATGCGTACTGACTCATTCACCCCCGGCGGAAGCTCATCTCCCATATCCCTGCGGAATACCTTTGCATCGACGACGATACCGTACTCACCGTGGGGAACCTTTAAGGAGGTGTCTCTCACCTCTCTCGCCTTCTCACCGAATATAGCGCGCAGCAGACGCTCCTCGGCAGTGAGCTCCGTCTCTCCCTTAGGAGTGATCTTTCCCACCAGTATATCTCCGGCGCGAACCTCTGCTCCGATGCGAATGATACCGCGCTCGTCCAGATCCTTCAGCGCTTCCTCGCCCACGCCTGACACTTCTCTGGTGATCTCCTCGGGTCCCAGCTTTGTATCACGGCTCTCCGTCTCGTATTCCTCGATATGGATGGAAGTATATACATCATCCTGCACCAGTCTCTCTGAGAGCAGGACGGCATCCTCGTAATTGTAGCCCTCCCATGTCATAAAGCCTATGAGAGGATTCTTACCCAAAGCCAGCTCACCGTTTGAGGTGGAAGGTCCGTCTGCTATGACCTCGCCTTCCTCCACCCTGTCGCCCTTGAACACGATGGGGCGCTGATTGTAGCAGTTTGACTGGTTTGAGCGTGTAAATTTGGCAACCGGATATTTCGTCTCGGTACCGTCATCATTTTTGATTATGATCTCATTTGATACCGAAGAGGCTACTATACCGCTCTTTTTGGCGATAACACAGACTCCGGAGTCTACAGCGGCCTTTGGCTCCATACCGGTTCCAACCACAGGCGCCTCCGTAGAGAGAAGCGGCACTGCCTGACGCTGCATGTTTGATCCCATGAGGGCACGGTTCGCATCGTCGTTCTGGAGAAAGGGTATCAAAGCTGTAGCGACTGAGAATACCATCTTTGGAGACACGTCCATGAAATCGAACATGCTCTTGTCGTACTCCTGAGTCTCCTCGCGGTAACGCCCGGAAACAGAATTTCTCACGAAGTGACCCTCTGCGTCAAGCTTTTCGGAAGCCTGCGCCACATGGTAATTATCCTCCTCGTCCGCTGTCATATACACAACCTCATTGGTAACCACAGGGTTCGCCGGGTCAGATTTGTCGATCTTTCTGTAGGGAGCCTCCACAAAGCCATACTGATTGATGCGGGCGTAGCATGCCAACGAATTGATCAGTCCGATATTCGGTCCTTCGGGAGTCTCTATGGGGCACATACGTCCGTAATGTGAATAGTGCACATCGCGGACCTCAAATCCCGCGCGATCTCTTGAGAGACCTCCGGGTCCAAGGGCTGAGAGACGCCTCTTGTGAGTCAGCTCGCCCAGGGGATTGTTCTGATCCATGAACTGTGACAGCTGTGATGAACCGAAGAACTCCTTCACCGCGGCGGTGACAGGCTTAATATTCACAAGACTCTGGGGGGAGAGGCTGTCCTGATCCTGTGTGGTCATACGCTCTCTCACCACTCTCTCCATACGGGTGAGACCGATGCGGTACTGATTCTGCAGCAACTCGCCCACGGCACGGATACGACGATTGCCCAGATGGTCGATATCGTCATTATTTCCGATACCCCACTCTATATGCATATTGTAATTTATGGAAGCAAAGATATCATCCTTTGTGATGTGCTTCGGGATCAAGTCACCTATGTGAGCCCTGATGGCATCCTTCAGATCCTCCACATCGGAGTACTCCTCCAGGAGCTCTGCCAGTACGGGATAGTAAACCGCCTCTGTGATGCCCACTTCCTTTTTGTCGATCTGCGGACACCATGAAGCAAAATCAACCATCATAGAAGAAACAACCTTTACGATCCTTTCCTCAGTGGCGATCTCTACCGTGCGAACCGCAGCGTCCTGTATCTTTTCTGCCATCTCTCTGTCAAGAACAGTACCTGCAGTATAGAGAACCTCTCCCGTCGAGGGATCAATAACATCTGAGGCCAGAGTATGTCCGTTCAGTCTGTTCCTGAAAGAAAGCTTTTTGTTGAATTTGTAGCGTCCTACCTTTGCAAGGTCGTATCTCTTCGGATCAAAAAACATATTTCCGATATGGTTCTCGGCGCTGTCCACAGACAGAGGCTCTCCTGGACGGATCTTCTTGTAGAGCTCCAGGAGTCCGGAGCTGTAGTCTGTAGAGGGATCCTTCGCGAGGGACGCCATGATCTTCGGCTCGCTGCCGAAGTAATCCACTATCTCCTCATTGGTACCGATGCCTAAGGCGCGAATAAGCACCGTAACAGGAACCTTCCTGGTACGATCCACGCGGACACTGAATACATCTGCGGAGTCGGTCTCATACTCCAGCCATGCTCCTCTATTGGGGATGACCTGACAGGAATAAAGAGTCTTTCCTATTTTGTCCCGGGATATTGTGTAATAGATGCCGGGCGAGCGAACCAGCTGACTGACGATGACACGCTCTGCGCCGTTTATCACGAAAGTACCGTTTTCGGTCATGAGAGGGAGATCTCCCATAAAGATCTCGTGCTCATTGATCTCTTCGGTCTCTTTGTTAAAGAGGCGCACCTTTACCTTTAATGGAGCTGCGTATGTGGCATCTCTCTCCTTGCACTCGGGGATCGAGTACTTTACCTCGTCCTCGCACAGGGTGAAATCATAAAACTCAAGACTGAACTTGTCACCATAGTCGGTAATCGGTGAGATGTCAGCGAATACCTCCTTCAGACCATCATTAAGAAACCATTGATAGGAATCCTTCTGGACTTCGATCAGATTTGGTACCTGGAGCACCTCCCCTTGCCTGGAGTAGCTCATACGCAGATTTTTCCCGGTTTTAACGGGACGGATTCTGTTTTTCTCCATGGAATTCACACCTCTTCTAATAATGAGAATATTTAGTTGAAAATAGCGGGAATTGGCTGTTTTTAGGCATACCTATCGCCCCACGCTAAACAGCGCAGGTTATAGGATATCACATATTAATATTTTATGTCAAGAAAATTTTTTGTCACTATTCACACAGTGAATGCTAAATGTTATAATGGTATTGGCTGTGAATAGTAACAATTTTTGAAAGCAGAGGGTCATAGAATTTATTTAGATAACTTATTCTTCAGCCGATTAAGAATTTTCTTCTCCTGCTCCTTCTTGTAGGCGCGCAATTCCTCGAGCTCGCGCATCCTACCCTCATATTTCTCCTCCTGCTCCGCGAGCTCTCTCTCCTGCTTATTCAGCTTTGAGGACTGAGCCCTGACGCGGGCAGTAAGCTGCTTAGTCTTTACCTGCTCATCCCTATAGGCAATGAAAATATCATCCAGAGCTTTTTTCATCAGATCATGCCGCCACAGAGCGATAGCCGTATCCGTGTAATCTGTCTTTACATAAGAAGTGTAATCTCCATCCAGACCCTTCACACTGTCCACGAACTCCTCGCAGCGCCTGATGATATCCTCCCTGTATTTCAAATAGTCAGGCTTGTTTGCGGGCGGATTCCTGAAATCGTAATCGCAGACAAAATCCTCCGCCAGAAAATCATTTGTCCGCACAAAATACAGCAGATCATAATAAGGAGTGAACCTTATATCATTGTCCATGCCCTTTATGAGATAGACAGGAGTCTTTAGAGCCAGACAGGGCAACGAGCAGTGCAGCCTCTTTGTCACAACACAGCGGGCGTTCTGATAGGTGGTGAGGTAATCCTCCACCAGCGCCTTCCTCTCCTCCCAGGACATATTTATGTCCCTCTCGCGGTTGTGAGTCATGACGCGTATCTCCAACCCCGAATCCGCCAGCAACTCCTTCATCTTTTTCTCAACCTTTGGGTCGAGATCCACCAGGCAGACATAAGTGCCCTTGTCAGGCCTCTCAGGCATGGATGGCAGAGTCATGGTGACGCAGCCGGTAAAAAAAGCGTCAATCCCGATATTCTGCAGCTGCTCCATGGTAAAGTAATCCCTGCAGCCCACGGGACCATAGGCCTTTAGGTACTCGCCCCCCAGACCGGTGAGAAACTCATACTTTACCGGCGTCCCGGTCTGCTTTGCCAACTGGTGATCCGCGTAATGAAAGCCTATCATCAGAGGCAGGATATGCCTTGAAGGTGGCCAGTTCCACTTGTTCCACATATACCAGGCATTCATGATCACCGCCACCGGCTCATCCGTGTCCGGAACAAACTCATCAATGTGCTCCCGATCCACGAAATAGTCGATCCTCGGCAGAAATCTGGCGGTGGCGTAGGCCTGTATATCATCTCCTATATTCAGATTGTTCTGATTAAACAGGACTCCGAATTTCATATCTATTCTCCTGCGCCGGTGGCGGCAACATCCTCATCCGTCTCATCGACGGCCTTCTTCTGAACCTTTACACGGAGCATCTTGCCGACACCGCTCTCATTCTCCATATAGATACCGATAGTGCGGCCGGCCTTCACTCTCTCAATCTTGATGACGTAGAGATATTTGCCGGTCTTCTCATTGAACTCGCACTTCGAGGTGCGGTAGTAGGTGTTGCCTACCTTTACATAGGCTGTCGCCTTCTCGTCAGAGAGGATCTTTATGGTCTTGGTGAGATCAGTGATTTCCTCCTTATTGCCCAGCTCCGGTACCCCGGGGAGTGCCTTCTTTACCACAGTGGTTCCAACGCTGTTTATGTTGCCCGCCTTGCTCCTGACGACGCATGACACCCTGGTGCCGGCAGAAAGAGGATCAGTCAGCTCTTTCTCGAAGTCTCCCATTGCGTCTACATTTATCTCATGCCGTGTCGAATCGATGAGCAGCGTCAGAGTCTCGGAATTATAGCCGGCCGCCTTTCCGCTGATAGTTGTAGTCTTCGTGTCGATGGGGTCAAAGGTAAAACTGCTGTCCTCTCCATCGAAGACTGCGAGGCTCCCCACCTTTACGCTACCACGCCCACCAGCTCAAGGAAGGGCTGCGCTTGGTGCTGCACCTGAAG
>CALFUE010000180.1 GCA_937916345.1 uncultured bacterium | reverse complement strand
CGGCTCTTTACAGCCCGAAACGTTTCTTCGGCGCCGCCAGAAATATCAGGGAGGGAGGCTCTCTTACGATACTTGCCACCGCGCTGGTAGATACGGGCAGCAAGATGGATGATGTGGTTTACGAGGAGTTCAAGGGAACCGGAAATATGGAGCTGATTCTGGATCGCAAGCTCTCTGAGAAGAGGGTTTTTCCGGCGGTTGACATAGTAAAGAGCGGAACCAGAAGAGAGGATCTGCTGCTCTCGCCCGAGGAGATGGAGGCAGTCAGTTTTATGCGCCGCAGCCTGAACGGAATGAAATCTGAAGAGGCGGTGGAACAGATATTAAATATGTTTGCCAGATCATCTACAAACCGCGAGGTGGTTGATCGTATACGAAGATTCAAGAGCTATAACTGACAGGAGGAAATATGGAGAGCTATAAGCGCGAATTTATAGATTTTATGCTGGAATCAAAGGTGCTCTGCTTTGGTGATTTTACCTTAAAGAGCGGCAGAAAGTCACCATTCTTTATGAATGCCGGACTCTATGAGGACGGCTATGAGCTGGAAAAGCTTGGAGAGTATTACGCCAGCGCCATTCATGAGAACTTTGGGGATGACTTTGATGTGATATTCGGACCTGCATACAAGGGAATACCGATCTCAGTCACTGCCGCTATGGCTTATTACAGGCTTTACGGCAAAAGAGTCCGTTATTCTTCAAACAGAAAAGAGGCAAAGGATCACGGAGACACCGGAATTTTCCTTGGAGCTGCGTTAAAGGATGGCGACAGGGTAGTGATGGTGGAGGATGTGACCACCTCCGGAAAATCCATTTCTGAGACCTATCCAATAATAAAGGCAGCCGGAGATGTTACCGTGGTCGGACTTATGGTATCTCTCGACAGGAGAGAGATCGGTCCCGGCGGAAAGCTCCCGGCCCTGGATGAGGTTGCAGAGACTTACGGGATAAACGCCCGCGCCATAGTTACCATGGATGAGGTGAGAGAGGCGCTGGACAAGGAGATTGACGACAGCGTAAAGCTCGCATTAGAGGAATATTATAAGCAATATGGCGCGCCGAACTAACAGATTTCAATTTACAAACAAGAGACATTCCAGGCTGGGGGCGCTGTCATTGGTGATGGGGATAATATCCCTCGTCTCCCTGCTCTTTTGCATTCTGTATGCTTATATCCTGGCGGGTGAGATTCCGAGGATAATGGTGATGGCCGGCGTGCTGTCTGTCATACTGGGATGTGTCGCGTTTTTTGAGTCGATCAGAAGCAGAAGAGATCCCGATGTCTTTATGACATTGCCGAATGTCGCTTTGGTGGTTTCAGCGATAGCCTCTTTGCTTTGGATACTGATATACATTCGTGGATTGATAATCATGCTTACGAATTGAAAGGAGGAGATCGGAAGAGCGTCGTGTAGGGAAAGAGTGTAGATCTCGGTGGT
>CALFUE010000179.1 GCA_937916345.1 uncultured bacterium | reverse complement strand
TTGGGACAAACTGGAAGTGGCGTATGAAGCCGGGCACCCTGACAGAGGAGCTGTATGGGGAGATTTACGAATTGAACCGTATTTACGGGCGCTCCTACGAGAAGAAAAAGAAAGAAAAAAATAAAAAGAAATAAGGATCTTAAACCATGAGAGGCAGCAGACATACGGCATTAAAGATATTGATAGCGGCGGCAACGGTTGTTGTGATAACACTTGTCGCGGTTTATATCCTGGGGCGTAACTACTACGCCTCTCATTTTTACAGCGGCACAAAGATAAACGGTTATGATATGGGTAATCTCACGGAGGAGGAGGCAGTGAAGAAGCTGTCCTCACATGTGAGGGATTACTATATCGATATAAAGAGCGACCGTGTCGAGACAGAGAGATTGCTTGGTCCTGATTTTGATTTCGATTATGACGACGACAAGTCCATCGGTGAGATCCTGATGGACAGTCAGGATGAGGGGAGATGGTTTCTTGACGCGGGTGGTGAATACAGCTACACAGTTGCCGAGGGGGTGGTCTATGACCAGGTTAAGCTGAAGAAGGCTTTTCTCGCCTTGAACATGGCCGACGAGGCAAATATGAGACAGCCGGTGGACGCTCATATCGAAATGAGTGAAGATACGGGAATGTATGAGCTGATCAAAGAGGACGACGGTACCGTACTTCACACCGACGACGCATTTCTGGCTGTGAATCGCGCCGTAGGCAAGAGAAAGGAAGAGGTATTCCTGGATGACGGCTTTTTCGACCATGCCGATATCACTGATGAGGATGAGGAACTGGTAGCCTGCATGGACAATATCTCAGCCTATTTCGGAACCGAAATCCGCTATGATCTGGGCGATGACGAGGAAGTGCTGGACTCTGCCACGATACAGAGCTGGCTTACCGTGGATGATGGTTTCAATGTCAGCGTCGACGAGACGGCCGTGGAAAAATATGTGCAGTATCTCGCCACGAAATACAATACCTACGGCGACAGGAGAGAATTCAGGACTTCTGCAAAGGACATCATTACCATAGGCGGTGGTGACTACGGCTGGGTAGTAAATAAGGCGGGGGAAAAGGAACAGATACTGGAGGATCTCGCAAAAGGCGGGATAATAGAGCGGGAGATAGTATACGAGCAGCGCGCAAAGGTGAAGGGATTTGAGGATATAGGCGACACTTATGTGGAGGTGGATTACACCAATCAGCATCTCTATTACTACGAGGAGGGAGAACTGAAGTATGACACTGATGTGGTAACGGGAAATTTAAACCGTAACAACGGTTCCCCCGATGGAGTTTTCAAGATTGTCTACAAGGAGCGTGATGCGACGCTTGTGGGTGAGGGTTATTCCTCTCCTGTGAGTTATTTCATGCCATTTGCCTACAATGTCGGAATACACGACGCCAGTTGGAGATCCTCCTTCGGAGGACAAATATATCTGACCAATGGCTCCCATGGCTGTGTGAATGCTCCCTACGAGGCTGCTGAGACATTATATGGTATGCTTGAGGTGGGGACTCCCGTGATCGCATACTACAGGGAGGAAGTAGTACTCACTGCGCAGAACGCGGGCTACTCCAATGCCTACTCGTATATTTCGCCGGAAAAACTTGAGGAAATGAAGAAGGCCGAAGAAGAGGCCGCTGCGGCTGCAGAGGAAGCGGAATCGGAGACTGGGACAATAAATATGACTACTGAATAGTGAAAAGGAGGGTTTAGCGATGTTTATGCAGTATGAGTTACCTTTTGAGGTGGATGCATTAGAACCGGTGATCGACAGGGAGACAGTGAAGGTTCACCATGGAAAGCATCATGTCACTTACACCATGACCTTTAACACTTTAGCGGAAAAGGCCGGGATGCAGGACAGAGATGTAACTGAGATCTTAAAGGATCTCGACAGCGTTGACGATGAGCAGCTTCGCACGGGCTTGAGGAATAACGGAGGCGGCTTCTTCAACCACAATCTCTACTTTGAGATGCTTACTCCCGGAGGGAAGGCACTTCCTGGCGGAAAGCTCGCAGATAGGATAAATGAGGACTTGGGCGGCTTTTATAAGATGAAGGAGGACATGACGCTGATGGCGCTGGGGCAGTTCGGAAGCGGATGGGCATGGCTCTCTGTCACGCATGAGGGCAGGCTTGTAATCTCCAAAACTTTGAACCAGGACAACGATTACTCACTAAAGACGGGAAATGTTCCCATATTTACCATCGATGTATGGGAGCATGCATATTATTTGAAGTACAAGAACCTCAGAGCTGACTATGTAAATGCCATATGGGACATTGTCGACTGGGAAGCAGTCGAGAAGAGGTTCCTTTCGGTCGTCAAAGATTATAGTTAAAAGGGGATGGGCTGCCGGCGAAACGGCAGTCCATTTTTTTCTTGTCTTTTATGGGCAAATCTGATAGACTTTTTTTATTATGTGGGGGAATGCGCCCACGAGATTACGGGAGTTTTATATGCCGATAAGGATACAGGCAGAGCTTCCTGCGAGGAAGCTGCTTGAAAAAGAAAATATTTTCGTGATGGATGAGTTCCGCGCTGTCCATCAGGATGTGCGTCCTATAGAGATAGGCATACTTAATCTGATGCCATTGAAGGAGCAGACCGAGCTGCAGCTTTTGCGCATGCTTTCCAACACTCCTCTCCAGGTCGATGTCACCTTTCTGACAGTGGAGAGTCATGTATCCACACACACATCACAGAGTCACCTGAACAAGTTTTACGGTACCTTCAATGATGTGAAGGACAAGAACCTGGATGGGCTTATCATCACAGGGGCTCCGGTGGAGACTATGGATTTTGAAGAGGTTGACTACTGGGAGGAGATCATTAAATATATGGACTGGTGCGAGGATCATGTGACCAGCACCGTGCATTTGTGCTGGGGAGCCCAGGCGGCTCTCTACCACTACTACGGCATCAACAAGACTATGCTGGACAGCAAGCTCTTCGGTGTTTATCCCCATAGGGTAAAAAACAGAAAGATTCCTCTGGTGAGGGGGTTTGATGATGTTTTTTACGCGCCTCACTCGAGACATTCCGATGTGCCTCTGGAGGATATCGAGAATGTGGACGGAATTACGGTGCTGGCAGCTTCCGATGAAGCGGGATTTTACCTTGGAATAGACGAGCTCGGCCGGCATATATATCTGATGGGACATCCGGAATATGACAGATACACACTTGATCAGGAATACAGGAGGGATCGGGACAAGGGTATGGATATAACTATTCCCGTGAATTATTACCCGGAGGATGACCCGGCTGAAAAACCGGTGCTCTCATGGAGAAGTCATGCTAATATACTCTACTCAAACTGGCTGAATTATTACGTGTATCAGGAAACACCGTATGAATTCATTCATCCCGGCGAGATACTAAAAAAAGAAGGATTATGATGTTACAGATCTGTAACTGACTTATTGGAGATGATTATGGAAGAAGAAAAAAAGCCGTTAAGAGAGATAGACAAGGACAAAAACCGCAAAAAAAAGATCCTAATGATAGGAAATAATGAAGCATTGAAGGATGATTTTTTCACTCAGATGACTAGTGTTTACGATATGCTGTCAACCAGCTTCAGAAGTCGGGATATAGGACGGCATCTGGAAATCTTTGAGCCTGATGTTTTAGCCGTTTGTCTGAATGATGAGGAGTATGACGACATAGCAAAGATCTATGCCCAAAAGAAAAAGCTTGAGGGCGTGAGAGTAGTGGTCATCGGTTTGCAGGAGGAGGTTGAGAGATTCGATAAAACCAGTGACGGCATGGTGGACTTAAAGATATTCCGCCCCATAAAGATCGAGATGATCAAGGTTCATATCGAGCATTTCTTCGATGAGCTGAGAAAGCAGGAGCTCAAGGAACAGAAAGATAATGAGGAAAGCGAGAAGGAAGCCGAGAAGGAGCGGATGAAGGAAGATATCCAGAATATGTGGCACGCCGTGGAGCAGTCTGACCAGATCATGGATTCACAGATGATGGAACGAATGATCATGGAAAAGATGAATGCCAGGAGACGGCGCATCATTCTGGTCATCGACGATGATACTCTGATGCTCAAGGTCATAAAGGAGCATCTTAAGGCTGACTATGATGTGGCTACCGCCATCAGTGGGAAGGTTGCATACAAATTTATTGAAAAAAAGAAGCCCGACATGATATTGCTGGATTATAAGATGCCGGGGGAGGACGGACCTGAGGTTCTAAGATACTTAAGAGAAGAACTGGGACTGGTCAATATGCCCGTGGTATTCCTGACCGGAGTTTCCGACGCCAATGCAATAAAGAAGGTTCTGGCGCTGAAGCCCCAGGGATATCTTTTAAAGCCTGTGGACAGGGTAAAGCTTTTAGAAACCGTAAAGAAATTCTCGGGAGCATAAGAAATATAGGAGTGGGTTTATGTCTAGTGTCAATTTGACAGAGATAATATCGGTGGAAACGCTGCAGAAGGTTCAGGACGCTTTTTCGGAGATGACGGGATTCGCCGCCCTTACAACGGACGCGGACGGACATCCGGTGACCGAGGGCAGCCATTTTACCGAGTATTGTATGGATCATATACGAAAGAATGAGCTGGGCTGCAAAAACTGTGAGCTTTGCGACAAATACGGCGCCGAGACTACCATGAGAACCGGACATGCCACCACATATACATGTCATTCCGGTCTGGTGGATTTCTCCGCCCCAATCATAGTTGAAGGTGAGCTGGTAGGATGCTTTATCGGAGGACAGGCTCTCGCGAATGAACCCGACCCATCCGAGATCAAGCAGGTGGCGCAAAATCTGAATATGGATTTCGCTGTGCTGTGGCAGTCGGTTCAAAAGGTCACGGTCAGGGACAGGAGGGATATCGAGGCAGGA
>CALFUE010000178.1 GCA_937916345.1 uncultured bacterium | reverse complement strand
CTGGGCGCACTTGTCATTTAATCTCTGCATCACCTTCAGGGCAAATTCCTTGCCCATGGGATCCGTGTGGGATACGCCAAGCATGCGGTAGCACATCTCATAGAGTCCCGCATAGCCCAATGAAATGGTGGAATAGCCATTGTATAAGAGTTCATCGATCTTTTCTCCCTTTTGCAGGCGGGCCAGTGCGCCGTGCTGCCAAAGGATCGGTGCCACGTCGGAAACTGTCCCCAAAAGGCGCTCATGGCGGCAGCGCAGTGCCCTGTGGCAAAGTTCCAGACGCTCGTCCAGAATCTCCCAGAATTTGTCCATATCCCCATAGGCCGAGCAGGCCACATCCACCAAATTGATGGTCACGACGCCCTGGTTGAAGCGCCCGTAGAATTTGTGGGAGCCGTCAGGATTTCTCTGGGAGTCCTCCACCGTGAGGAAGGATCTGCAACCCATGCAGGTATAGACCTCCCCTCCCTTTAACTGCTTCTGTATCTTTGCAGATATATAATCCGGCACCATTCTCTTCGCGGTGCACTCCGCCGCGAGTCTGGTGAGATAGAAATATTCCGAATCCTCGTATATATTGTCCTCATCCAGCACATAGATGAGCTTCGGGAAGGCCGGAGTCACCCAGACTCCCTTTTCATTCTTTACACCCTGCATTCTCTGTCTCAGAGTCTCCTCTATAGCAAGAGCCAGATCCCTGCGCAGCTGTCCGTCGCTGACCTCGTCCAGATACATAAATACTGTGACAAATGGCGACTGTCCGTTACAGGTCATGAGGGTGTTCAGCTGATACTGTATTATCTGAATTCCCCTCTTCACATCCAGCTTCAGGCGTCTCTCGGTGATAAAGTCCACATCGTACTCATCGAGCTCATGTCCCAGCCCGGTAAGCTCAGCCTCTACCTCCGCGCGGATATTCTTTCTCGTCACATCTATAAAGGGCGCCAGATGTGCCAGCGAGAAGGACTGGCCGCCATACTGGTTTGAGGCGACCTGAGCCACTATCTGGGTGGTGACATTACAGGCGGTGAAGAAGCTCTTTGGAGTCTCTATCATGGTCTCGGAGATGACGGTTCCGTTCTGAAGCATGTCCGAGAGGTTTATGAGATCGCAGTTGTGCTCTTTCTGCGCGAAATAGTCGGAATCGTGGAAGTGGATGATACCCTCCTTGTGGGCTTTTACCACATCCTCAGGCAGCAGGACTCTCATGGACAGATCCTTGCTGACCTCGCCTGCCATATAGTCGCGCTGGGTTGAATTGATCACAGGATTTTTGTTGGAATTTTCCTGATTTACGCTCTCGTTCAGGTGTTCGATGATGGCGAGTATGCCATTGTCGGTGGTGTTGGACTTTCGCGCCAGCTCCCTCTTATAGCGGTATCTCACATATTTCTGTGCCACTTCGTAGCCTCTGTGCTCCATGATAGATGTCTCCACCATATCCTGGATATCCTCCACATTTACGGCGTGGGGGATCTTTTCAAGCTGGGCTTTTACCGCCTCGGCTACGGCCAGAAGCTGGTGTTCGTTCATTCGGTGGACGGGGTCAACCTCATCATTGGCGGCCGTGATGGCTTTTTCGATCTTTTGGATATCGAATCCGACTTCCTTTCCGCTTCTCTTGATCACATTCATTTCCCTGATAAACCTCCTCAACTGCTTGTTTTCTCTGAAAAAAGACACCGGATGGTGTCTTATGCCACATACAATATATAGTAGCTAATCAAAGTGCAGGTGTCAAGATGTTGTGGAAATTTCATTCGCGCACTATGCCGCGCGATTGCGGCCGGCCTGCCTGAAGCACAGGGTTACTTGATGAGCGCGTTCATTACTCTCTCTATCAGTATAATAAGCGGTACCGAGAGAGCACAGGCGGCTGCGCAGAGAAGAGCGCAGGGGAGAGACACCGGGTGGAGCTCAAACACAGGCGCAAGTACCACCGCGCAGAGGATGAAACCAGCCACCGAGCCGAGCAGCACGGCAATGCGGTAGCGGTTTAAGGGGCGGGATATGATGATGAGCAGGGTAAAACCTATCAATGACATCAGGATGAGAGATGCCACGGACAGATCCGAAAAGGATATTCCCAGACAGCCTCCGACACCGGTCATGACCGCCATCATCACAAAGGTGGTGAGGGCGGCGGGAATGGCTCTCTTGAGCACATTAAACATAAATCGACCCTTCTGCCTCTTCTCGTTTGGCTCCAGAGCCAGGAAGAAGGCCGGAATACCGATATTAAAGCCGCTGACCAGAGACACCTGGGCAGGCAGCAGCGGATAGGTGGCGAGGGTGATTATGACATACACCGCCATCAGCATGGAAAAGAGATTCTTGTTCAAAAACAAAGTTGCGGAGCGCTCGATATTTCCGATGACACGGCGCCCCTCCGACACGATGCCCGGCATGTGGGAGAAATCGGAGTCCATAAGAACTATCTGCGCAGAATTTACAGCGGCGTCGGAACCCTCTGCCATGGCGACGGAGCAGTCCGCTGCCTTCATGGCCATGATGTCATTTACGCCGTCTCCGGTCATCGCCACATAATGCCCCTTCTTTTTCAGAGCCTGTATAAGATACTTCTTCTGGTCGGGCTTCACCCTGCCGAATACCGTATATTTCTCTACGGCTCCGTCATAATCCGCCTCTTCTCTCAACTCCGACGCGTCTATATAATTTTCAGCATTCTCTATGCCGGCTGAGCGTGCCACGCGGGAGACTGTCAGGGGGTTATCTCCTGAGATCACCTTTATGGCGACGCCCTGCGAGGAGAAGTAGGAGAATGTAGACTCCGCGTTCTCGCGGATGGGATTTTCCAGAGCGACAAAGGTTATGGGAACTGCAGCCCCCGTAATATTCCCTTCCTGATCGATATCGGCTCGGGCGAGCACAATGACGCGCCTGCCTGCCTCCATGGTATCCTTAAGCATATCTTCGTAACCATTATAGGAAGCGCCCAGAAGGATGTCAGGAGCCCCAAGGCAATAGGAAGCGCCCGGCGTGATAAGCCCTGAGTATTTCAGTCTGGAAGTAAAGGGGATGCGGGTCGACACATCGAAGCTCTTTCCTTCAGGGAAACGGTCGCGCAAGGCGGTCATGGTGGGATTGTCATCATTCATTGATGATATATAGGAAGAAAGGAGCGTCTCGGCTTCGATTTTCCCTACACCCGGGACAGGGAGCAGATCAGTTACCTGCATGACGGGTTCAGTGATGGTGCCGGTCTTGTCCACGCAGAGGACATCCACTCTCGCCAGGGTCTCGATGCTTTTCATATCGTGCAGCATGACGGCCAGCGCCAGGGTCAGGGTCACCAGGACATAGAGTCCCTCGGGGATCATACCCACCACAGCTGCCACCATGGAATTAATGCTGTCCGAAAAGCTTAGGCCGGTGTGGAGGCCGAAAAAAAAGAGTAGGAGGCCAATGGGGATGATGGCGATTCCCGCGAAAAGCACAAAGCGGTTCACATCCTTTACCATCTCGGAATGCTCGCTTCCCTTCATGGCTCTGGCTTCTTTTGTCAAACCCGCGATATAGGAGTCGGCTCCCACCGCGGTGAGCCTCGCCACACATTCTCCGGTGATGACGAAACTGCCGGAGTAGAGCTTATCTCCGGATGTCTTCTTTATCTCGTCGGCCTCACCGGTCAGGAGGGATTCGTTCACATCGATCTCACCCTCCACAACCTCCGCGTCCGCGCAGATCTGGCTGCCGGTCCTAAATACTACATAGTCCCCCAGCACCAGCTGCTCTATGGGAAGCTTGACACTCTCTCCGTCTCTGATCACGGCTGCCACAGGCTGGTTTAATACAGCGACTTTATCCAGAATGCGCTTTGCGCGAAGCTCCTGGACAATGCCTATGATCATATTGAAGATCACGGCGACTGTCATTGTGAGGCTGCGGTATTTGCCTGCTATTATGACGAGAATGGAGAGCACCAGAAATATGAAATTAAAGTAGGTGAAGATATTTTCGAAGAATATCTCAGGAACAGTCTTTCCTGTGTTTTTTTCGGATATGTTGGTCTGACCCGCCTGTACACGGCTTTGGACCTCATCCCGGGTTAATCCGGTTATTTTCATACTCTTTTCCTTTTTATAATAATGAAGCGGGGGTCAAAAGCCCCTCACTATAATGCGCAGCACGCACATTTCATGCGCAATATGCCGCTAAACATTCACAGCATCGGCGAAATGATTCGTAGTATCATCTGCGGCAGTTTCATGGAGGCCAGCTTTCCGGTTCGGTACCTATCCGTCACTTCATCACTCTTCGCAAAGGACTCCTCAAAATCCCGCCTGGTGTCCATCACGGCGTCGCAGCCATAGTAGAGACAATCATTCTCAAAATGGTGATAAAAACTGCGATAGTCCAGATTACTGGTTCCGCAGGTGGCGACTATGTCGTCGGAAACGCACATCTTTCCATGGCAAAAGCCCGGGGTGTACTCGTAGATGCGCACTCCGTGAACCACCAGCCCGTTGTAATAAGAACGCGTCATTACATACACCGTTTTTTTGTCCGGACTGCCGGCAGTGATGATGC
>CALFUE010000177.1 GCA_937916345.1 uncultured bacterium | reverse complement strand
CGTGTGCTCTTCCGATCTCAAGACTCTCGTCCACGATCTTTCTCTCCTCCTCGGGAAAATGCGACAGCACATGAGCCGCCAGATCATAGCCTTCCTTTTTTGCGCCGACTCCGATCTTTACCCTGGAGAAACCGTCCGTTCCTGCCATGAATATAATGTTTTTTAGTCCGTTATGTCCACCTGCAGAGCCCTTCGGGCGGACTCTGATATGCCCAAGAGGCAGATCTATGTCGTCCGACAGCACTATCAGCTCCTCTTCAGGATCGATGTCATAATAATCCATCAGCTCCCCGACACACTCGCCGGAGAGATTCATATATGTCTGTGGTTTGCATAAGATAGCTTTCCTGTCGTTAATGATACCTACCCCGTATAAACCCTTATGCTTTTTCTCTTTTAGGGGAATGTCGAATTTTTCAGATATGATATCTAAAGCATCGAAACCCACATTGTGTCTGGTGTGGGCGTATTGGAATGTTGGGTTACCTAACCCGACTATAAGATTCATAAAGTATCCTGCCTAAATATGCCTTATCCGCGGCTCCCACTGTTTTCACACATTTACACAGATTGGATTCAATGAAAGCCGCCACATAAAGGGAAGGACGGAGACAGTGAACCTGCCTCCGGCCGGATAAAGCACATTTCCTGCGTTACTGCCCTGACTCTTGCCGGAATTTGTCAAGGATCATGGTCTGAATTCGGTTTCTTGTCTCAGTCTTGATAGGATGAGCGATATCCCGATATTCTCCGTCAGCCGTCTTCTTGCTCGGCATAGCGATAAACAATCCCTTTTCCCCGTCCACTACCTTGATGTCATGGATGACCATCTCATCGTCAATAGTGATGGAAGCGATGGCCTTCATCTTGCCGTCGCCCTCGAGGATACGGATACGAATATCTGTAATCTCCATATTCCTTCCTCCTATTACTGTAAATTTTTGGCCTCAAGAACCTGTTAAATTTCGTACCTGGTCCTCTCTCCCGATACCACCAAGATCTCGCCTTCTCCACAGTAATAGGTATTCGGTTTCAATGTCCCGCGACTTTCAACGATACAATTTTCTATGTGGGTATTGTCGCCGATGTACACATCATTCAAAATGATAGAGTTCTTTATCACGCAGTTCTTGCCAATGAATGCTTCCTTGAACAGGATCGAATTCTCGACCTTGCTGTTTACAATACATCCGCTGGCTACCAATGAATTGCGCACTTCCGAGCCATCATTGAACTTTGCCGGCGGCAAATCATCCACCTTTGTAAAGATCTCAGGAGCGTCATGGAAGAAATATTTTCTGACATCCGGCTTCAGAAAGTCCATGTTTGTCCTGTAATAAGAGTCCACGGTGGAGATATTGTTCCAATATCCCTCTAATTTGTAGCCGTAAATCCTCTTCATATCCTTATGGCGAATGAGAATATCCGTAACAAAGTTCCATCTATCCTCTGAGGCACACTGCTCGAGCAGCTCTATCAGCTGGCGCCGTCTCATGACATAGATTCCTGTTGAGACCGTATTTGACTTTGCAACCATAGGCTTCTCGTCAAAATCGATCACCCGGGACTCCTCATTCATGCGGATAACACCGAAGCGGCTGACATCTGCATCCGCCGACATATCCTTGACCGCGATAGTGATATCTGCTCTCTTGTCTATATGATAATCTAAAATCTTATTAAAATCAACCTTATATACACAATCTCCACTGGAAATAATGACATAGGGTTCATGGCACCGCTTCAAAAACTCGATATTCTGGTAAATAGCATCTGCTGTGCCCCTGTACCACCAGCTGTTGTCAGCTGTGACCGTGGGGGTAAAAACGAAGAGTCCTCCTTGCTTTCTGCCGAAATTCCACCATTTTGATGAGCTCAGATGCTCGTTCAATGATCTGGCGTTGTACTGAGTCAATACCGCAACCTGCTGGATACGGGAATTTGTCATTGATGAGAGGGCGAAATCGATGCATCTGAAATTGCCGCCCACAGGCATTGCTGCAATGGCGCGCTTGTTTGAAAGGACGCCCATGCGATTGTTATTTCCGCCTGCCAGGATAATACCTACTGCCTTCATGCGTCCTCACCTCCCTTTATTATAGCGCCGCCTGACACGAGATAATTGTCCGGATAATCGGATAAATCGGTGATCCCCGATATCGCTGTGTTCTTTCCGATGGATACTCCGTCCGGTATCACGGAATCCTCACCTATTGTAACCAGGTCAGAGGCGTAAACCTTTGGATTGTAGGTACTCTCAGCATATTCGCCGACTCCGAGATGGCAGTTTGATCCTACCTTTACATGCTCCGCTATGATGGATTTGTCGACGGTTGAACCGCTGCCGATCCTTGTACCGCGCATCACGATGGAATCGCGAACCACTGCCCCCTTTTCCACGGTCACATCAGCCCCAAGGACTGAATTGTACACCTCGCCGTAGATTTCAGAGCCCTCGCCGACTATGGATCTGACGACATTTGAATCAGCGGAGATGAACTGGGGAGCGTTATTGTAATTCTTGGTGTAGATCTTCCAGTATTTCTCGTAGAGATTAAAATCCGGTATCAAATCAATGAGCTCCATATTAGCTTCCCAGTACGAGCTCAGGGTCCCTACATCCTTCCAGTAGCCGGTGAATTCGTAAGCATACATGGGTGAGCCCTTTCCATGGAGATATGGTATGATATGCTTTCCGAAATCACAGCCCTCCTGATCCTCCAGCGCGATAAGCGCTTCTCTGAGGGATTTGAAGTTGAAGATATAGATACCCATGGAAGCCAGATTTGAACGTGGATTAGCGGGTTTCTCCTCGAATTCGGAGATGCGCTTGTCCTCATCGGTGATGACTACTCCGAAGCGGCTTGCCTCCTCCCACGGAACAGGCATG
>CALFUE010000176.1 GCA_937916345.1 uncultured bacterium | reverse complement strand
CGCAAACGAGACAGCAGTCGAAAAGTTTTTGAATGGCAAGATCAAATTCTTAAAGATATACGAGATAATAGAGAAGGCAGTAGCCGGTATACCTTTTATCTACGAGCCTACGCTCAATCAGATATTAAATGTTCCGAAACAGGTGAGCGAATTCATCGAGAGGGAGATAAAATGACGGTAATCAGCATCATAATAGCGATCTTTGTTTTCAGCTTTATAATCATATTTCACGAGCTGGGACACTTTTCTTTTGCAAAAATGTTTGATGTGCAGGTAAATGAGTTTACCCTTGGATTCGGACCTACCATCATCGGAAAGCAGGTCGGCGAGACTCTCTTTGCCTGGAAGCTGCTGCCCTTCGGCGGCTCCTGCGCCATGGAGGGTGAGGACGAGGAAAGTGACAGCCCCAGAGCCTTCAACAAGAAAAAGATATGGCAGAAATTTTTAATAGTATTTTTCGGTCCGGGCTTTAATTTTATACTGGCGTTTCTGCTGTCATTGCTGCTCACCGGCGTTGCCGGAGTAGATTTGCCCATCGTTGATACCGTGATAGATGGCTCTCCGGCTTATGAGGCCGGTGTGCTTCCAGGTGATGAGATCATCAGCCTCGGGGGCGAGAAAGTTAATTTTTACCGCGATGTAAGATTATATACGGTGACAGACGCAGGGAAAACCGCCACAATGACTCTCATGCGTGATGGTGTTGAGTACAGCTACACCATCACCCCCGCCTATAGTGAGGAGACAGGCAGATACACCTACGGTGTCAGCTGGAGCGGAGAACGCACAAAGGTAGGATTTTTCGATACCATCAGATACAGCCTGTACGAGGTAGGCTACTGGATCAAGTATGTGATAAAGAGCCTCGGGATGATGGTGACGGGCAGAGTTTCCGCAAATGATATATCAGGTCCCGTGGGAATTGTAAAGACGATCGGTGACACGGTGATCGCATCAAGTGAAAGCGGGGCTTTATATGTATTCCTTAATGTGCTGAACATTTCCATACTTCTCACGGCGAACCTGGGTGTGATGAACCTGCTTCCGTTTCCTGCATTGGACGGTGGGCGGCTTGTAATGTTTATCATTGAGGCCATCAGGAGAAAACCCCTCCCTGTAAAGGTTGAGGGCGCAATAAATATGGCCGGTCTGATGCTTCTCTTTGGGCTGATGTTTCTGATATTGTTTAATGATGTGAGAAAAATAATATTTCCGGTGTAAGGCATGACAAAAAGCATAAAAATAGGAAATGTAAACATAGGCGCGGGGAATCCCCCTGCCATACAGTCAATGGCAACCACAAACACTCACGATGTAAAAGCCACCGTATCACAGATAAATGAGCTGGCGGATGCGGGCTGTCAGATAATGAGAGTTGCCGTGCCTGACATGGAGGCCGCAGCAGCCATCCGTGAAATCAAAAAGAATATTTCCATCCCACTGGTATGCGATATACATTTCGACTACCGTCTCGCTGTCGCATCGATCGAGGCGGGCTGCGACAAGATACGCATTAATCCGGGAAATATCGGATCAAAGGACAGGGTAAAGGCTGTGGTAGATGCCGCAAAAGAGAGAGATATACCCATCCGCGTGGGCGTAAACTCCGGCTCTTTAGAAAAAGAGTTCCTTGAAAAATACGGACATGTCACAGCAGAAGCCCTGACTGAGAGCGCGTTGAGGCAGTGCGCGATCATTGAAGATATGGACTTTTCGGACATAGTCATAAGCATCAAATCCTCAGATGTGATGATGTGTGTAGACGCCTACAGGCTAATCTCCCAAAAGACTGACCACCCACTGCATATCGGTATCACGGAGGCAGGCACCCTCATTAAGGGAAGTGTTAAGAGCGCCATAGGGATATCACTTCTTCTTAACGAGGGCATAGGAGATACCATCCGAGTTTCACTGACTTCTGACCCGATAGATGAGGTAAGGGTGGCAAAGCTTATATTGTCCTCACTAAATATAAGAAAGAGCGGGATTGATGTGGTTTCCTGTCCCACCTGCGGGAGGACAAAGATAGATCTCATCTCATTGGCAAAACAAGTCGACTCGCTGGTGAGCGGCTATGATCTGGATATAAAGGTCGCCGTCATGGGCTGTGTTGTAAACGGTCCCGGGGAAGCGAGAGAAGCCGACATAGGTATCGCCGGAGGTGTCGGGGAAGGTCTTTTGATCAAAAAAGGCGAGATCGTAAAGAAGCTTCCTGAGAGTGAGCTTCTCGATGCATTGAAGTATGAGTTAGATAATTGGAAGGAATAATATGGTGTCCGATTTCCTTGACATATTTGATCTGGGGCTGAAGGGGAGCGAAAAAAAGGTTTTTGAGGATGTTGTCGTCACAAAGCTTACCAAGAATAAAACCTCCGACCTTTTCAGGATCTATACGGCCTCTGATCATATAATAGAGAAAAAAAACATAGTGAAGGCCGAGGAGATAATTTCCAGCAAATATTTCCCTGGAAAAGGCGTTGAAGTAAAAATAATCGAAAAATACAATCTGTCTGAACTTTACACGGTTCAGACTCTTTTTGACGCCTATAAAGATAGCATAAGCTATGAACTGGGTAAGTTTGACTCCCTGCTGCGGCTCATTTTTGACGAGAGCGATTTCGTCTTTGACGAGGATGGCATGAACATCATCAGCCCTTCTTCCATTATCGCCGAGGAAAAGATAGGCATGTTGATACATATCCTTGACCGCATCATAAACGAGCGCTTCGGGATGAAGACAGTGATCACCTATATCTTTAAGGAGAGATCCGATACCAGCGGGGACGAGATGATAGCGGATCAGCTGATCAAAAACAAGGTAAAGAGTATAATCGACTCCTCATCACTGGCAGATCATAATGATGATCTGATGATCGAAAACACTTCTCCTCACAAAGAAAAAACAGCCAAAGAAAAGACAAAGGAAGTTAGAACAGAAAAGAAACCGGAAAAGCATTTTTCAGGTGCAAAAAAGGGCTTTAAGGCATCTGCAGTCAGGGAAGCAGATCCGGATGTGATCTACGGCAGAACTCCCAGAGATTCAGAAATCACCAGGCTCTCGGAGGTGTTCGGCGATATGGGGCAGCTAACTGTAAAGGTCGAGGTTTTTTCCATGGATATACGCCCCATAAAAAACGAAAGGAGCATAATATCACTTTCCGTCACTGATCACACGGATTCCATAATGGTAAAACTCTTTTCATCCGACGAGAAGCTTCCCGGGCTCATAAAGGAGCTCTATGTTGGAGGCAGCTATCTGATCGACGGACTGGCAAAGGTAGACAGCTTTGACAAGGAGCTCGAGATAATACAGGTTAACGGCATAAAAAAGATAAAGTCGGACAGGAAGAAGCGCACCGACGATTACCCCTTAAAGAGAGTTGAGCTCCACGCTCATACAAAGATGAGCGAGATGGATGGGCTTTCCGATATAGGCGAGCTGGTAAAAAGAGCCACGGATTTCGGCCATAGTGCTCTCGCTATAACGGATCACGGCGTAGTGAGCGCATTTCCAGTTGCCAACCACTCCATCCCAAAGGGAAAGGACATAAAGCTGATATACGGTGTGGAAGGCTATCTGGTAGATGATGATGTGGCGATGGCGCAGGGTGATCCCAATATCCGCTTCGACTCGGATTTCGTGGTATTTGACCTGGAGACTACGGGACTGGTGAGAAATAAGTGCCGTATCATAGAGATAGGTGCGGTAAAAGTACAGAACGGTGTTATAACGGATCATTTTTCAACCTTCGTAAACCCGGGTGTTCCTATACCCTTCAGGATCACGGAGATCACCAGCATCAGGGATGACATGGTGAAGGACTCTGACGGTATCGAGGTTATATTGCCGAAATTTCTTGAATTTTGCGAGGGATGCGCTCTTGTGGGACACAATGTGGGCTTTGACACCGGAGTCATCAGGGAAAACTGTGACAGACTGAGCCTTCCCTACGATTTTGCAACGGTTGATACCATCGATATGGCACGTTTTCTGATCCCGGGTCAAAAGAGCTTTCAGCTGCATCATGTGGCAAAGACGCTGAAGGTCGAGCTGGAGCACCACCATAGGGCAGTAGACGACGCAGAGTGCACGGCTCTTATTTTCATAAAATTAGCCGCTATGGCTGCCGAAAAGAATATATTCACCTTTGGCGACCTGAACGAAAAGGGAAAGATAGGAGCGGATCAGATAAAAAAGCTCCATGTATACCACTGTATCATACTGGCAAAAAATGATATTGGGCGCACTAACCTCTACAGGCTAATATCAATGTCACATATCAGATATTTCAACAATATGTATCTGAAACGTCTGAGGACATATAAAAGAATCGGTTATGAGATCGTTAATAATGCCGCAGCAGGAAAGCAAAGTGCAAACGCCATATATGATTCAGGAAATTACATCGAGGTATTTGAACAGGATCTCATTGAAGCGGATAAACAGGTAATCATATCGAGTCCGGCTTTATCTGAGGATAAGATTGAAAGACTTATATATATTATGAAGCCTCGGCAGGAGGCAGGTGTACAGGTTGTTGTGCTTACGGCTGATGCCGATAACATTATGATCGGAAGCTCCGGAAATCATCTGAAATTAATAAAAATGCTGAATGATGCGGGGATAGTTACTGAAACCAGAGAAGAAATCGAAGAGTGCTTCGCGGTGATTGATGACGAGCTTGTATGGCATGGAGGAGCAAATCTGCTTGGCAAGGAGGACATATGGGATAACCTTATGCGCGTGAGAAATCATCAGATAGCCGCAGAACTTAAGGAAATCGCGT
>CALFUE010000175.1 GCA_937916345.1 uncultured bacterium | reverse complement strand
GTCTCAAATTATTGCGCAAGCGCATAATTTGGACCTTTTGACCCTTGTATCATATTATTAATAGGAGGTATTTTGACATGACTGTTTTTAACTTTACCGTAAAGGATATGCTGATGAATGATGTAACTCTGGACGAATACAAGGGAAAGGTGCTACTGATCATCAACTCAGCCACCGAGTGCGGATTTACGCCACAGTACTCCGAGCTTCAGAAGCTCTACCGCAGATACTCCGGCAGAGATTTCACAATCCTCGACTTCCCCTGCGACCAGTTCGGGCACCAAGCTCCCGGCACCAACGAGGAGATCGCGAAATTCTGTACCGACAGATTCAGTATCACATTCCCACTCTTCTCAAAGATTGAAGTAAACGGGGATAACGCAGATCCTCTCTTTACCTATCTAAAGTCACAGAAGAGCTTCGCAGGCTTCGACCCTGCACATCCTCTGACCAAGACTCTCGACGACATGCTCTCCGCTGCAAACCCGGATTACAAAAATTCCTCAGAGATCATGTGGAATTTCACGAAATTCCTTGTGGATAAGGGAGGGAATGTAGTCCGCCGTTTTGAGCCCACCGCTGGCTTCGAAGAGATCGAGGAAGCGGTAGTGAAGCTGCTGTAATAATCTGTACTTTCTATAATAGTGCATTGTAAATATCCCGACGGGAGACACCCATATCCTTTGCTACCATGCGCATGGCCTCCTTTCGGGATATTCCTTTCTCCTCATACATAGAAACTCTTTCCTCTATGCTGAACTCATCAGTTCCCTCATCCTTCGATGCGGATCCGTCCGCAGACATGGGCTTTTGCCCTTCTATTATCAGGATAAACTCGCCCTTCGGCTCATTTTCTCCATAGTAGACCACCGCCTCTGACAGTGTGGTCTTTTTCACTTCCTCGTGGAGCTTTGTAAGCTCCCTGCAAAAAGAGACCGACCGATCCCCCAGCGCCTCAGTCAATTCATCAAGTGTCTTTTTCAAATGATGGGGCGCCTCGTGGAGGATGATAGATCGCTCCTCATTTTTCAGCATGTCCAGCCTCGCCCTTCTCTCCTTTTTATTCCTCGGAAGGAAACCCTCGAACACGAATCTTTCCGACTTCTGGCCGGAAACGACCAGCGCGCTTATGGCGGCACAGGCTCCCGGAATTGGGATCACTCTGATCCCCTCATCTATTGCCATGTCCACCAATACCTCTCCGGGGTCGGAAATCCCGGGAGTGCCCGCATCCGAGATCAGAGCAATATCTGTCCCCTTATTCAGCTTTTCTATCAACTCATAGGCCTTGTCATATTTATTATGATCGTGATAGCTGGTGAGAGGAGTGTGGATTTCGAAATAATTCAACAGTTTGATGGAATTTCTCGTATCCTCCGCCGCTATCAGATCCACCTCCGACAATATACGGACAGCTCTGTAGGTCATGTCCTCCAAATTCCCGATAGGAGTGGCACAAATATATAATTGTCCTTTTTTCATGATTCTTGTCCTATATTTGTCCTAAAATCTATAATCTTCAATGAGTTCCTGTCGGTATGTTCCGTCCTCATTATATATTACCAAAGGCGGTAAAACCTTTATTCCTGAGTTCGCGCCCTTCACTCCCTCTATCAGAATGAGATTCGGATCCGAGTCGATCCTGGGTTGCACCATGCGCAGTCTCTTTGGCTCGAGCCTGTATTCCCTAAAACAGCTGATGATCTCAGCGAGCCTCTCCGGCTTGTGAACCATACAGATATTTCCGGAATCCCTGAGGAGACCCGCAGATTGCGACACAACATCCTTCAGGCTGCATTTAATCTCGGTTCTCGAGATATT
>CALFUE010000174.1 GCA_937916345.1 uncultured bacterium | reverse complement strand
CGATGATGTGGTGGATGTCACAATGTTTGAAAAGCTCTACAACCGCGCGGTCATGACAGGAGCGGACGTGGTGGACTGCGGCTATTACATGAAGGAAAAGGACATGGCCATAGTCCACACCTCCGATGATCTCACCGGAGAGCAGACCGCTGAAAAGAGGAAGGGCCTTATCGTATCGGGCGGCTATATCTGGTCAAAGCTCTTCAAGAGAAATATGCTGGCGGGAGTGTCATTCCGCGAAAAGTGCATTCTGGAGGATTCGGATTTCCTCGCTTATATATTTGCCACTGCCCACAGGGTTGAAAATGTTAAAGAGATCCTCTACCTCTACAGGGATGTCTCTGATATCCAGACACATCGCGAGCAGGATCCCTACAAATACAACGATAATCTGGTAAAGGCCATGCGCGCCATATATGACAAGACCAGCCTTCTCTCCGTCTACGAGGATATCCGCGAGGCTGTGGAGTATGAGATCATAGACATGTATGACCGCGCCATACTCAATATCGTAAACGATCTTAAAAGAGAAAAAAAGCTGAATACCTACGCGGCGC
Organism: uncultured bacterium; assembly: GCA_937916345.1. GTDB lineage: Bacteria > Bacillota > Clostridia > Lachnospirales > Lachnospiraceae > RGIG6904. The sequence continues at coordinate 1,086 of CALFUE010000174.1, read as the reverse complement.
TTCGGGATCTGGCAATAATAAAGTCCGGCCTGGTAAAGGGAAGATATTCTTCTAACCGTTATGTTCAGGCAAAGCTGACTCCTCTCGACATAGAAGTGATGGAAAAGAATGACAGCGACCCGAAGCTGGTCATGGAGATGGTAAAGAGCTGATAAATGCTGACGATCTGTATCATTACAAAAAATGAATCAGAGAAGCTTTCGCGCCTTATCGATTCAGTGGCGCAGCTTGGATTTGATATCGCAGTGACCGATACCGGTTCCGACGATGATACTCTTTTAATGCTTGAGAATGCAAAAAAGAATTACGCCGGTGTTTGTAATATAAAAATTTCTCATTTTAATTGGACAGACGACTTCGCTGCCGCAAAAAATTTCGCCGCGTCCATGGCAGACACAGAGCAGGTCCTGATACTTGATTCCGACGAGTGGCTTGACTGTGAGGAGGCTAAGAAGCCCGACCTTCGCGATTCCCTTATTTCAATCATCAAAAAAAACATCACAAAGATAGGGCGCATCAGATGCAGAAATATCATCTCACTCGAGGGTGAGGAGCAGACGGGCACTGAGCTTGTCAGCCGCATATACTCTAAAAAGCTGTTCAGATTCGAGGGTGCCATTCATGAGCAGCTGGTTCCTGCAGAAGGAGATTCAGGGGAAAACTATGAGACCTATATTACTCCTTTAACCATCAACCACGACGGCTATGCCGGAACAGAGGAGAGAAAAAGGGAAAAGGCCATCCGAAACATCAGCTTATTGTCAAAGGAGCTGGAGAAGAGCGGATATCAGGCAAAAAAAGAGGCAGGAGAGCTGCCTGATGATTATTACAAGACGGAAAAGCAGGTGCCATATATACTCTATCAGATGGGAAAGAGTTACTATATGATGGGTGATCACGCCTCGGCAGCGGATCACCTCGGTGAGGCACTGTTTTTTGACCTGGATGAGAGACTCGAATATGTAGCGGACATGGTGGAGACCTATGGCTACGCCCTCACAAATTCGGGCCGTGCGGCTGAGGCACTGGCTCTTGAGGGCGTATACGACGCTTTCGGTGAATCCGCGGATTTCAATTTTCTCATGG
>CALFUE010000173.1 GCA_937916345.1 uncultured bacterium | reverse complement strand
AAGAGATAAAAAAGATAGCTGTCGACGGAGCAAAGCTTTTGGCTGAGCTCGCGGCCGCAGACGGTGGCAATTATGCTTTCGAGTACTCGCCGGAGAGCTTTACCGGCACAGAGCCGGAGTACGCTTTGGAGGTCTGCAATGCAGTGCTGGAGGTTTGGAATCCGCGGGACGATTTCAGACCGATCATAAACCTTCCCAGTACGGTAGAGCTGTCAATGCCTCATGTATACGCGTCTCAGATAGAATATATGAGCAAATATCTCTACAACAGGGAAAATGTCATTCTCTCTCTTCACCCCCATAATGACAGGGGCTGCGGCATTTCTGACGCGGAGCTGGGGATCCTGGCCGGCGCCGACCGCATAGAGGGAACTCTTTTCGGAAACGGAGAGCGCACCGGAAATGTGGATATCATGGTGCTGGGCATGAACATGTATATGCAGGGCGTAGATCCGGAGCTTGATTTTTCGGATATGCCCCGAATTGCGGAGGTTTATGAGAGACTGACTCAGATGAGCATACATGACCGCCATCCCTACACCGGAAAGCTGGTGTTTGCCGCATTCTCCGGGTCTCATCAGGACGCTATCGCAAAGGGCATGAAGTATCGCGAAGAGAATGATATGTCTCACTGGAGCGTGCCGTATCTGCCCATCAATCCTGAGGATGTGGGAAGAACCTACGACGCCGATGTCATCAGGATAAACTCCCAGTCCGGAAAGGGCGGCGTGGCATATATCATGGAGCAGAATTACGGTATAAACATCCCTTACAAGATGCGCGCCGACTTCGGTTACGCCGTAAAGGATGCCTCAGACAAGCATCACAGCGAGCTGTCTCCCGAGGATATCTACAAGCTGTTTTTGTCCAGATACGAGAAGTATACCCCCATATTTGATGTCAAGGGCTGTCATTTCAGGCAGGAGGGTTCGGACACCATAACAGCCACTGTCAATATCATTACCGACGGTCGAAAGGAGATACATGAGACTTCGGGAAACGGACGATTGGACGCTGTGGCAAAGACTTTTGAGGAGAAGTTTGAGAAGCAGTTCAATGTAATCCTGTATGAGGAGCATGCGTTGAACGATGGCTCGGATTCCAGCGCAATCGCCTATGTCGGGATAGAGGACGGGAAGAAAAATAAATATTTCGGTATAGGAATAGACCCTGATATCATCAGGGCTTCTATAGATGCGTTGATATCGGCCATGAACAGATTTCTAGAGGACGTTTAAATGGTTAAAAAATGGCAAAAAATTTGCTGTGTTGCAATTATTGCTGTATTTTCTTTTATATTTCTGAACGCGGCGGCGGAGGACTGCATGGCAGCCGTGAATCTCTCGGCAAGCTCCAGGACGCTGATCGTCGGTGAAAAGTACACGATCAAGGTCTCTGGAGCCACTTCCTGCAGTTTCAAGAGCTCCGACAGCAATATCATAAAGGTAACCCCGGCCGGTAAATGTACAGCGAAGGCTCCGGGGAATGCCACTGTTACCGTCACGGCGGGGAGCGTGAAAAAAACCTGCAAATTCAAGGTGAACAGAACCTTTGGCATAAGCACGGATTCGGTCAGCATCTCGGCGAACAAGACTATCAGGCTGACCCTGACCGGATCGGGAGCGGTAAAGAGCGCCAGGGCAAATTCAAAGATCTGCAGGCTGAAGTTCGGAAAGTGGAGCGGTGATAATGTATCTGTCACCATTATTCCGCTAAAGGCAGGCAGTACCAGGGTCACTTTCTCGAATACGGCAAATACTGAGACCTGTGTGCTCAAGGTAAAGGTTACGGCGGTTCCCGTCACGGCAACTCTCGACGAGCCCGTAATCTCCACCGGGGCAAGGGATTTTGTAGTAAATGAGAATGATGTCAGCTTCCCCGTGACCCTGGATCGAAGGGCAAAGGAAACCATTTTTGCCATATATGACGGCAGGGGGAATAAGCTAAAGAGCCTTGAGCTGGGCACCGTGGCGGCAAACAAGACCACCTATGTTAATTGGGACGGAAATGATGCTGATGGTACTCCATATGAGGGTACCTATACATATTCCGTTATCGCTGACGGATACACAACCCAAAAGGGTGACTATTACAAAATATGGCAGAGGTCTCCCTTCGTAAACGGAGACGGCTCGGAAAAGTCTCCTTATCGCGTATCGGGCGCGGAGGAATTCAAAAAAATGCCGGAGCACGACGACGAGGGCGTTTATTTCGTATTGGATTCCGACATAGATTTTGACGGTGAGTCCGTGGGGGAGATGTTCTATCAGAACCCCCTGAAGGGCAGCCTCTCCGGAACCTTCGACGGAATTCGCCACAGGCTTAATGGTGTATTAGGTGCGCCAAAGGTCGACAGCAGCTCGAAGGATGTGCTGGAGTCCGGTACCATACTTGGAAATATATCCCAGACCGGCGTTGTGAGAGATATGGATATCGTAGAGGCAAAGATTACCGGAACCGGCGCGGTTCTTGCTACTAAGAATTACGGAGTGATACAGGATATAAACCTGTCGGCGACGCTGCTCTGCAACCAGTCAGATACAAAGGCCGGCATGTTCGCTGAGGAAAATTACGGACAGATCAAAAATTGCAGGGCGGAAGGCAGCATGTATGTTTCCATAGTAAATGTGGTCTCCGGAGTAAAGCTCAAGGCTGGCTCTGTTGCGGGTCTTAATTCCGGCAGGATCCACGAGTGCTCGTCAAGCTGTGTGATCACCGGAAATCTTCAAGTGTCTTCCTCCGTGGCGGTGGATAACAGCTACGGACTTTATATCGGAGGTATCGCCGGCGACAATACAAACGTCGGCATAGTTTCGGTATGTATTTTTATGGGAAATATCACCGCACATTCCACCGGAGATGTGGACTATATCGGCGGAATATGCGGAAATAACGATGGAATAACCGATGCATGTACATTTAATTATATCGGGATTGTTTCAAAGAGCCAGGGCTCGGGAAATGGAGTGTAGGAGATGAATTGTCTATCACCGTCATTGTTGGCAGCGGATTTCACCAGATTGGGAGAGCAGATAAAAGAGGTAGATGACGCCGGGGCGTCCTATATCCATATCGATGTAATGGACGGAGATTTCGTTCCGAACCTGTCCATGGGAGTTCAGATCGTGGAGTGCATCAGGCGCATTACGGATAAGCTGCTTGATGTGCATTTGATGATCAGGGAGCCAATCAGGTATGTGGATGATTTTGCCAGGGCCGGAGCCGATATAATCACGGTTCACGCTGAGGCCTGTACACACCTCGACCGCACACTTCACAAGATCCGTGAGGCGGGCATGGTAGTGGGAGTGGCCATAAACCCGGGTACTCCTGTATCAGTCCTCGACCTCATACTCCCGGAGGTGGATATGGTGCTGGTGATGACCGTGAATCCCGGATTCGGCGGTCAGAAGCTGATACCCTACTGTTATGACAAGATCAGGGATTTGCGCAGGACGATCAATGAGCGCGGGTTAAAGACAGACATAGAGGTTGACGGCGGTGTAACACTCGATAACATCGCGGATCTCATGGATGCCGGCGCAAATATTATAGTGTCGGGAGCATCGGTATTCCGCGGGGATGTGACGGAAAACACAAAGAAATTCCTTGAGATAATGAACAGATAATTGGATCTTTTGACCCTTGTATCATAAAATAAAAGACTTAACAGATCAGAGAATCCCGGAGGATGTCGTATACTTCCTCCGATTTTTCTTTCCAGTTCATGCAGATCGCTTCGGCGATCTCTTTTTTGGGCACGGTGATGGTGAAATCAAGTCTGGTGATCCCTTTTTCTTTCAGCCTGCATCTCACCGCAAACTCCTTGTCGATGGTTCTGTCGTAGCCGGCGTAGACAGCCGTCTCACGGCGTATCTGTATGGCGTGGGCCGTGAGATAGTTCGAGATGTCGTCCATGATGCCGTCGGAGAGCTCATTCTCATAGAAGCTTAAGGTGTCCGCTCCGGCGGGGGTCAGATCGTAGAGAGTATTGTGATAAGCCTGCTCCCTCCTGATCAGACCGGAATCGCTCAGGGACAAAAGTGTCTCCTGGAGAGTGAAGTAGTTGGTATAACCGTTCTCCAGAAAGAAGTCGGAGAGCTGCGTGTTCGTCAGCGGCGAATCCGAGTGCGACAGGAGGGAGAGGATCATCAGTTTGTATTTTGTTACGGCCGGGGAAGACTGCATGAAATCCCTCCTATGCCAGCTCCATAACGGCCTTTGCCACGGTGTCCGCAAGCCTCTTGTCGAAGACATCCGGGATTATGTGATCGGGAGCAAGCTCCTCGTCAGATATGAGAGATGCGATGGCTTTCGCTGACGCCAGATACATCTCTTCAGTGATGCGCTCCGCTCTCGCGGCGAGAGCTCCCTTAAATATGCCGGGGAAGGCCAGTACATTGTTGATTTGATTCGGGAAATCCGAGCGGCCGGTTCCTATCACCTTCGCGCCGCCTGCCTTTGCCTCATCCGGCATGATCTCCGGGGTGGGGTTTGACATAGCGAATACGATGGGGTCTGTGTTCATTGAAGCCACCATTTCGCGGCTCACGATGCCGGGGGCTGATACACCGATGAATATGTCGGCGCCATTGAGGGCGTCAGACAGGGTGCCCCGCATATTTCCGGGGTTCGTGAGGGATGCGATGTGTTTTTTCTCCTCGTTTGTGCGTGGACTGTCGGGATCGATGATGCCCAGGCTGTCGCAGACTACGATATCCTTGAAGCCGTAGGCCAAAAGCAGGGTGGTGATGGAAAGTCCGGCGCTTCCCGCTCCGCTTACGACAACCTTTGAGCCGGCTGCGGTTCGTTTTGTGAGCCTCAGCGCGTTGATCAGTCCCGAGAGGACGACGATGGCTGTGCCGTGCTGGTCATCGTGGAATACCGGAATATCCAGCATATCATTTAATCTGCGCTCTATCTCGAAGCATCTGGGAGCGGAGATGTCCTCCAGGTTTATTCCGCCGAAGGAGGGGGCGATATTTTTTACTGCCGTGATGATCTCCTCCGTGTCCTGTGTGTCCAGACAGATCGGGACTGCGTTCACATTGCCGAATTCTTTGAAAAGGACTGATTTTCCTTCCATTACAGGCATTGCTGCCAGGGGTCCTATATTTCCGAGACCAAGTACTGCGGAGCCGTCGGAAACGACTGCAATGGTGTTGCTTTTAATGGTATATTTGCAGGCGAGATCCGGGTTTTCGGCAATCTCCCTGCAAGGCCAGGCAACGCCCGGAGTGTAGGCGATCGCCAGATCTTCCTTTGTGTTTATCTTTGACTTTGCTGTGGTTTCGATCTTTCCCTGCCAGTCCTCGTGGCTTTTCAGGGCAATTTCCTTTGCGTCCATATCGTTGTCCTTTCCAGTTCAAAAATGAAAATGATTTGCGCTGCGTATCATGGTCGGGGGCAAAACACCTTTTGCCCCCGACATCATCAATATAGCATAAAAAATAATCAAATTCTATACGAAATTTGGATTGCATTTTATTAATGATCGGTTATAATCAGTTAAGTAAAGAGGCGGTAAGCCTGTCAGTAATTCAGATATCCTGATTTAAATCCACATTTTTGAGATATTTACAGGGGTTTAATTAATAGAGTTTATGAGGTGGAGAAGAATGAGTGACGATTACAAGCAGTATTCGCTGGTTGAGCTGAGAGAATTGTGCAATTCCCGCGGTATAAAAAGGATATCCGCGTTGCGCAAGCAGCAGCTGATCGAGCGCCTGGAGGCTTTAGATGCTGAAAATGCTGCAAAAGAGGAGAAAAATACAAATCCCCCCAGGGAGGAGAAAAATAAGCAGAATCCGAAGTTTCCCCCCAAGAGAGCGCAGATGAGGCCGGGGGAGGCGGCTGCGGGCAGACAGGTCAGAAGGCCGGCCGTACCGCAGCAGATCCAGCATAACTATCAGCCGGTGGAGGCAGCAGGCGAGGAAATTCGTGCCGGGGACAGGAATATTTCTGCGACCGGAGGTGAGGATAAGCCGACAGGGCTGGCATCGGATCCGAAGCTTTTAGAGATGATCACGCCGGAGGAAAGGGAGCTGCTCTCACAGGACAGCGGTCAGATCATCACGGGAATTCTGGAGGTCATGACAGACGGCTTCGGGTTTATCAGGAGCGACAATTATATGCCCGGGGATAACGATGTCTATGTCTCCCCCGCGCAGATCAGAAAATACGGTCTGAAGAGCGGTGACATAATCACCGGAAACACAAAGATAAAAACGCCTCAGGAGAAATTTGCGGCTCTTCTCTACATCAGAAATGTAAACGGCAATTCTCTCGCTGAGATCGCGAAGAGAGTTCCCTTTGAAAAACTGACTCCTGTTTTTCCGGATGAGAGACTTAAGCTGGAGATTCCCGGCAGCTCCGTTGCCATGAGGATCGTGGATCTTATATCTCCCATAGGAAAGGGTCAGAGAGGAATGATCGTCTCTCCGCCAAAGGCAGGTAAGACCACACTCTTAAAGGCAGTGGCAAAATCAGTCTTAAAGAACAATCCTTCCATGCATCTCATCATCCTCCTGATCGATGAGCGCCCTGAGGAGGTGACGGACATAAAGGAAGCCATACAGGGCAACAATGTGGAGATAATCTATTCAACCTTTGACGAGCTCCCCGAGCATCACAAGAGGGTTTCAGAGATGGTCATCGAGCGTGCCAAGAGACTGGTTGAGCAGAAACATGATGTGATGATACTGCTCGACAGTATTACGCGACTGGCCAGAGCCTATAA
>CALFUE010000172.1 GCA_937916345.1 uncultured bacterium | reverse complement strand
CTAAAGCTAATTTATTATCTTTAGCGTTTAAATTTAATTGGATCTTTTTAGGTAGTTATCCGCTACCAGTGGCTTATCCTGCTTCAAAAACCCCGTCGAAACCTTTACAGCCCCGGTTATTCTGAAACAATAAAATGTTTACAATCTGATTTATAATATTTATCAATAAAAATGATTATGAGAGAATAGTGGATCACGCGAAGAAGAATCTCCCGGAGGAGGCATGCGGTCTGATTGCGGGGAAGGCTTTAAGTGACGGGAACCGTGAGATAAAGGAAGTATATTTACTTACAAACATCGATCATACATCCGAGCACTTCACCATTGATCCAAAAGAGCAGCTAAGATCCATCAAGGATATGAGAGCGAAGGGATTAAAGCCTTTGGGCAACTGGCATTCACATCCATCAACTCCCGCGAGACCTTCAGAGGAGGACAAGAGGCTGGCAAACGACAGCAATGCAACCTATATGATATTATCGCTTGCTGACACAGATCTGCCCGTGCTGAATGCCTTTCATGTGGAAGGACCGGAGGGGTCACGTGAGGTCAGAAAAGAGGAAGTAATATATCTCTCGTGATTTTTGGGTAAAATCACTTCGATATTCGTGTTTGGGCGGGTCACAAAGTCTCAAATTATTGCGCAAGCGCATAATTTGAACCTTTTGACCCTTGTATCATATAATAAATAAGGAGGGCTGATCATGGCAGATCTGGGTTTTGAGGTGGATGACACCGTGGATATCACCGATGTCAACTGCCCGGTAACATTTGTAAAGACTAAGGTGGCGCTGGAGGAGCTGGACGACGGACAGATCCTGCAGGTTCATCTGAATGACGGCGAGCCTGTACAAAATGTGCCCCGCAGCGTAAAGGACGAGGGACATGAGGTTTTAAGGCTGATCGATAACGAGGACGGTACTTACGAGCTTTATATAAAAAAAGCAGGGGACTAATTCCCCTGCTTTTTTCGCTGCAAGGGGCAACTATCTGTCTCGAGAGGATATGATGATTGCCCCGAAATGCCTAAAGTCTGTTCTTCTGTAATTGTATGTGTGTAAAATTAAGAGTGATTTGAGGTACCGCTTACAGTACCTGCGTGATGCCATACACGGCTGCCGGAGGTGGTGGTCCAGTAGATGTATTCACCTTCTGAGACATCTGCGATAGCTCTTACAGCACTGTAAGAATCATCAGTGTAAACCTGGCATGGCAGATCGCCGAGATTGTCTGTTCGGATTTCGATCATATCTGTTGGTGTGCCATTATCGTCGAGATGGATCGCGTAGTGATCCTCCTGACCGCAAAACGCAAGTCTGTGTGTCTCTTTGTCATTGAATTTATCCGCTACAGATGCGCTACTGCCCATGACTTCGCATCTCAGTGTCCAGCATGCGGCAATATATTCATTGGCAACGAATTTCTCAACAACGGCTCTTGGCATAGTCCATGTGTTCATAGATTAACCTCCCAAAAAACAAAAACAGTTTCTTCAAATGTATTACAAACAATTAGTATAAGATTACTACGATGAATATAAAGTTGTCAAGTAATAAAAATAATAAAAATTCCTATTGACAAAGGCGAGGATAATAGGTAAAATGTCGTGTGTTGGTTGCGTGGCTTGGCAGAGCCCTTGTTGCGTTGCTGAATAGTTGCTACTATGGCTCAGTAGGTAGAGCGCATCCTCGGTAAGGATGAGGTCACCGGTTCGATCCCGGTTAGTAGCTTGGAGCTGCAGAGGTTCTGCAGCTTTTCTGTTTTTTTGATAGATATGGAGGATATTTATGAGATATATTGTCAGTCCGGATTTCATACTGCGTGAGATAGGAGACGAGGCCGTACTCATTCCCGTCGGAGATGTGGGAGAGCTTGAAAATTCGGTTGTGTCCCTCAATTCCACCTATCTGTTCCTTTATAAGCAGTTCATTATCCCGAAGACAGTGGACGAGGTGATTGACGCTGCAAAAGAGAACTATGAGGATCCCGATGGAGTGATGGAGGAGCAGATCAGAGGCGCCGTAGGTGAGTTTGTCATGCAGAAAGTGTTGATGGAAGCATGAGAGAGTTTAGCGCAGAAGAGAGAGAGCTGTTTGAATGGATGGCAGACTCCCTCTCTTTTTTTGAGAAAACCGACCTGATTCCTGCAGAGGACATTGATATCCATGAGATAGTAGAGCTCTCATATCACCAGGCGGTTCTTCCGATCATCTATGGGAAGCTTATGGCGGCTGATCTGGCATATGAGGATAAGGAATTTGTTAAGGATACTTACAAGATGGCCTGCGGGGAATTCTACGCTTTTTTTTTCGATTTGAGAAAAATGCTTCTGCTTTTTAAGGGGGCGAATATTCCGGTGGTCGTATTAAAAGGAGTGTCGGCCGCGAGATTCTATCCCGTGCCCGAGAGCCGAAAGTCTTCCGATATAGATCTGCTGCTATGTGACACGGATGATATGAAAAGAGCGGACGATATGCTTAAACGATCCGGATACAGGCTCCTTACCAAAGGATATAATATCGTCCATCATTTCGAGTATGCCACCCCGACCAATCATATATTAGAACTCCATATGATGCCTGCGGAGCCCTTTGACGATGAGAAGCTGAACAGATATATCCGCGAAGTTTTCAGACTGGGCGCTGATGATGTCATGGGGATCAGTTTTATGGGGGCGGATATCCCCGTGATGAAGGACGGTAAGGAGAGCTTTCATTTGCTGATCCACATGCTGCAGGATTTCAGGCGTACGGGCTTCGGATTAAAGCTGCTCTGCGACTGGGTCGTGTTCTGGAACAGAGATGTGGAGGAAGAGGAGAAGGAAAAATTCCTGAAGCTGGTCCGGGAGTCCGGAGTAACAAAGTTTGCGGCGGCAGTGACGGGAGTGTGTGAAAAGTATCTAGGACTAAAAACCGATATTTCAGGGAAGCTTAACTGTCCTGTGGATGATGGTACACTGTCGGAATTGATGGCGGATATAGTTGAGGCAGAGCGGAATGGCAAACCCTCTGATGACCGGATGGTGAATTTAAGGGGAACGGGAGTATTGTCATACATCAGGGAATTTCACCATAATGTTGAGCTGAATTTCCCGAGGGCGGCTAAGACTGTTATAGCCATCCCTGTTCTATATGTTATAGTTTTTTTCAGATTCTTAAGGAATAACAGGACGGTTCGGAACGGGCAGAAGGTTTCGGGAATATTAAAGAGTGCCGGGAAAAGGAGCAGGTTGTCAAAAAAGTTACTTTGAGTTCACCCGGGTGTACAGATCGATGACCGCGTGCCTGAAGGGTATCATATTGATCCATATATGAGCAAAGATAAACCACAGGGGGGAAGCGGGCGTGATGAGCTTTCCCTTTCTTTTTGCCCTGGTCACGATGGCAAAGATCCGGTCATCTCTGACAGGACCTTCCATTTCGGTCTGGTTGTCGCCTATTATGTAAAATCCGTCTGTATCTCTTTTGTAGATGCGGTGCATCACATAGCTTCCGTCGTCCCGCCTGAAAAAAACGATATCGCCGCGTTTTAACGCACGAGTGGGCTTTGAAAAATATACAGTATCCCTGCCGTGGATCAGAAAAGGGGACATGGAATTTCCGCTGACCGGAAAAGAGCCGGTTTTTCCCGCCTCTACCTGTTCTCTCATTATATCCATGTATTCCCGGGTGGTCAGCATATCTCATCCTCTTAAAAATAACTCGCTATACAGTATATCGACAGCCTCTTGTGAAATGGTGCAGTCGAGCTTGTAGATGGGGACTTTTTCTGCCAGGCAGTTCAAGATATCGACCGACTTTTCCGTGAAACCTCTGTCCCAGCTGTTTATGGTGATCTGTCCGTAAAGAGATGTGAATGAGGCGATGAGGGATATATGGCTCAAGTGGTTGCTCTTTGCCTGGGAGAGCATGACAATGGCTTTGATTGGGAGAGAGCGCGCGTGGCAAATTTCGGAGGAGCCGCAGACCGGAAAGCCGTGAACCATGAAACCCTGATCAGATCTTTGTATCAGAGCTCTGTCGCCATTTATGATATTTGCTTTTTTATATTGCTCCCAAAGGGATGCCTGCGTGGATTTACCAACTCCTGATGGAGCTGAAAAGAGCACCGCCGTATCATTGATCTCTATATATGCGCAGTGGAGCAGCAGAGCGTCGTAATCTATCAGATGCCGCTCGAGGGCAAAGACGGAATTAAATACGGTATCCAGTGAGAAGAGTTCCTGTTTATTTCTTTTGATGCGGATAATAGCTCTGTCATCCGATATCTCGCGGTAGATGGCGTAGGGAGTATCGTCGCCCCGGGCGATGAGAAGGCGCTCCTCATGATTATCTTTTTTAAGTATTCTTATGTCATCCCTTGTAGTTACCGGCTTATATTCGGGAGACGGGAGAACATCGCAGATCGAAATTTCATATGTATATGAATAAGTATCATCGGATGATTTAAAGAGCAGAAAATTTTCAGGGCAGTTTAACGCTTCAGGTGAAAGAACTCTGAAGCTGAAATCTCCGATCCTAAAAATACGTGATTGGATATTCTCCGGCATTTCTTAATTCCTCTCTCAGTAAATCGTATGTCTTTTCCGCTGTTTCGCACAGATACGCAGGGACGCTGTCATAGCGTCCGTCCTCGTGGATGGCGGAGGCTGCGCAGATATGACACAGCGGACGGTACGCGCAGGAATTGCACCCGGGATCCAGACTGATCGCGTAAAGGGCGTCGCACATCTCGCTCCATGCCCTTTCAAATCCGGTCTGAAGGACAGGAAAAGAGGGGTTGTCAAGCATCACACATGGCCGCAAAAGACCGTTGTAGCTCACGGTAACAGAGCAGTTTCCTGCGAGACATTGTGTGCCGCAGATCCTTGTGGGGGGAGGAGGGGAGCTCATGCGATCCTCCACGCTTTCCGCGAGATTTTTTAATGTCCTTAAAAAATCTTCAGGGGTCAGGGCGTTTTTTAAGTCAGATATATATATTTTTGCAGCATCTTCTGGATCGAGTCTCGATGATCTGACATTCGTAGTGTCCCGCTCACGTTTGGCGGGATACATGTAGGAATCTGTGTGGAGAGGTACATTCAGGCTCCTGCAGAGCTCCTGTATGCCGATCTGATCGTCTGAATTATATTTTGTGGCGCTGGAGCTGACTCTTACATCGACATTGTTTTCCTTCAGGAGTCTGATGGCAGAGGTTGCCGCCTTAAAACCCTTGGCATAATGGCACATCCTGTCGTAGGCGCTTTCGCTGCTGCCGTAGACAGACAGGTTTATCCGCCTGGGCTTATGCTTTGAAAAAAACAAGACCCAGTCTTCGTCGATAAGTGTGCCGTTGGTATTTACGGTCAGGATGAATCCGAGCTTCTGCAGGGATTCGTAGAGTTCCTTGAAATCCGGATACAGGAGGGGTTCACCGCCTGTCAATAGAATAAAGAGGGTACCGGCAGATCTCATCTCTTTTGCGATATCAAGCCACTGTGATGGAGTGAGGAGTTTTCCGATCGTATCAAGACGCGCTCGATCCAGTCTCACATAGCACATCTCGCAGTTCAGATTGCAGAGTGGAGTGAGTTCGAATCCGGCGTTTATGGGAATATGGCGGGAGAGTGCGTGATTGAGAAGTTTAATCTCGACGCCTGACGCGTCTGACATATCGTTCATGATATAAACACCTGATGGAGAAAAGTGATTGCTCTGCGTTTCAACATTAAATAACTTTATCACAGTTGAGGCAATTATACAACAACAATTCAAATTGGGTCGTAATTGCGCGGCAAGTGCGCAATTCGACTGTGAATGGTAACCGTGATATAACGACGGGATTACCCTTGCACTTGACTAGATTTCAGGGGATATGGTATAATATTACGGCTTGTTGGTAATTGAAGAGAATTTAATGATTTTTGAAAGGAGGGCTGAATAATGGAAGACGAAAAAGAAGGAATGATAATGAGTGATATGCCCTCCGAACAGGCTGAGACTGTCGAGCAGATTCCTGAGCGTGAGAGCTATGAGGAGCAACTGATCGAGATAGTAAAGGAGGCTTTCTCTCTGAAAGCACTCCGGGAGGAGCTGGACAATTATCATGAAAACGATATTGCCGCAGCCCTTGAAAAACTCGAGGAAAAGGATCAGCGAAAGCTTTTGATGGCCATCGGCGCCGACAGGGCGGCAGAGGTATTCGCGTATTTGGATGATATGAGCAGATACCTGGATCTGCTTGGTAATGAAAAGGCCGCTGATATTCTGGAGGAAATGGATGCCGACGACGCTATTGATCTTCTCGATGAGATGGATGATGAGCGCCGTGCAGAGGTCGAAAAGCTTATCGATGAAGAGGCAAAAAAAGACATCGACCTGATCTCATCTTATGACGATGACGAGATCGGAAGCCGGATGACAACAAACTTCGTGTTGATAAACAAGACGCTCTCCATAAAGCAGGCCATGAAGGAGCTTGTCAGCCAGGCCGAAAACAATGACAATATATCCACCCTGTATGTGGTAAATGAGGACGGAACCTTCTACGGCGCCATCGATCTGAACGATCTGATCAGAGCCAGGGCCGGGAGCGAGCTGGATAATATCATAGTCACATCATATCCCTACGTGTATGACCATGAGTCGATCTCTGACTGTATCGAAGAGCTGAAGGATTACTCCGAGGATTCCATTCCCGTGCTGGACAATACGAAGCATGTTCTCGGTATCATCACCGCTTTTGACATCGTAGAGATCGTGGATGATGAGTTTGGTGAAGACTACGCCCGACTGGCAGGTTTGGTGGCGGAGGAAGAGCTGGAGGAGCCTCTCGTCGAAAGTATGAAAAAGAGGCTTCCGTGGCTGATCACCCTGATGATTCTGGGGTTTCTTGTATCATCCGTCATAGGGTGCTTTGAGTCCGTGGTACAGTCGCTGGCTCTGATCGTATGCTTCCAGTCTATGGTGCTGGATATGTCGGGAAATGTGGGAACGCAGTCTCTGGCTGTCACGATCCGTGTCCTGACAGACGGGAATCTCACTGCTGCCCAGATGGGAAGGCTTTTGCTGAAAGAGCTTCGAGTCGGCTTTTGCAACGGTTTGATATTAGGCATCATGTCTTTTGGAGTAGTGGGTTGCTTCGTGATGATATTTATGGGAAGGAGCGCTGAGGTTGCATTTCTCGTCTCGGGTTGCATCGGTATCGCGCTCTTACTCGCAATGGTGATATCGAGCATGGTGGGTACGCTCATCCCCCTGTTTTTCCACAAGATAAAGGTTGATCCCGCTGTGGCATCAGGTCCCCTTATCACCACTATAAACGACCTTGTGGCGGTAATCACCTACTATGGTTTGGCATGGATATTACTGATAAATGCGTTTCATATGACAGGTATCTGAGGAAGGAAATACAGAGATGAAAAAAATGCCTTTTGTAACAAAAGAAAAGATATCGGAGATTGTAAAGACCTATCCCACACCCTTTCATATTTATGATGAAAAGGGTATCAGGGAGAATATGGAAAAGGTCAGGGAGGCCTTTGCCTGGAATCCGGGTTTTA
>CALFUE010000171.1 GCA_937916345.1 uncultured bacterium | reverse complement strand
CCACGCCCGCGTCTACACCTTCACCTGCGCTCACTTCCACGCCCGCGTCTACACCTTCACCTGCGCTCACTTCCACGCCCGCGTCTACACCCTCACCTGCGCCCACTTCCACATCAGCGCCAGAGCAGGTTGCGGCAGCGACAGCCAGGATAACCAGTGTGAGTACCAGAACCACAACCCCGGTTGATACGGAGACAGTAGAGAGGGATGTCGGCAATTCCGGCAAAGCGACCGACACAGTTTCCGCGTCAGGTTTAACGCCTGTACAGACACCTGAGCCGGCGCCTGCAGCTACACCGACAACTGCGTCTGCTGTAACGACAGCGTCATCATCAAAAACGACGCCTGTGCCGACACCTGAGTCGACGTCTTCTGTCAGCAGAGATACGGACAAGACGGATGACGACCCTTCGAAATCTTTAGATGCATCCGCTTCTGCTGCAAAAAGTAATGTAAAAGAAGCTAAAGCTTTGGAAGATTCTGCCGATAATATACAGGAAGCAAAGATATTATCGGAGAAAGATGCGGCTGTCCACAGGGGATCTGCCGAAGATGAACCGGAAGAAGCAGCGAACGAAGCGGATGCCGGAACAAAAGAAGAGACCGGAGAAAGCGAAAATGACGAAAATGACGAAAATGATGACCTTGTCATTATGTCATCCGAAAAGGCGAAAGAGACCGAGGATACTGCTAAAGGCGTAGTTGCGGGTTTTTTGGCACTTTTAGGAGCTGCTGCCTTCATTCTCAGAAAAAAATTTTTTTAAGCTATAAATTTTAAGAGTGAACCCTCCGATATGATTTGTAAGAAACGACCCTTATATGTGATCGGGCTCCCCAGAAACATGGATTGTTTACAGGAATACCGAAGCGCAATGAGGATAGGCAATTTATCATCTTAGAAAGGAGTGGCCGTTATGCGTATAGATGCTTATAATCAGGTAGCCGCGTTGTACCAGACCAACAAGCCTGTAAATGTCGCAAAACCGACCAAGACAGCAGGACCGAAGGATCAGGTGCAGATTTCGCAGGCAGGCAAGGACTATCAGATCGCAAAACAGGCAGTGGCAAATGCTTCAGATATCAGGGAAGATAAAGTGGCAGAGCTAAAGAGCAAGATTAATTCCGGAAATTATAATGTCAACTCTGATGATTTCGCAAGCAAGCTGCTTGAAAAAATGCAGGCTTATGCATGATCTTGCGATAAATCTGTAGATAAGTAACAGGGGCTGTATAAAGTGGCGAGCTTAATAGATGATCTGATCGAAATATTGGGAAATGAGAAGACTCAGTACGAGAAACTGCTGGATCTCTCCGAGAGCATGAGAGACGCTATTGTTGTGTCTGATGTCCCAAAGGTCGCATCGATCACAGAGGCTGAGCAGGATGTCACGACAGATCTTCAGAATCTGGACAAAAAGCGGGCTGAGATCATGAGAAACATCGCTCTGGTGATGAACAGGGATTCAGACGAATTCACGATCTCAGCCATCGTTGATACCCTGGATTCACAGCCGGTCGCAAAACAGGCGTTGTCAGTTGTCCGCGATGATATCAAGGAGCTGATGGATCGACTGAACAGGATCAACACACAAAATCAGGCCCTTATAAAGCAGTCCATGGAATTGTTGGAGTTTGACCTTACATTATACCGCAGCATGCGTCAGGCGCCGGTGACAGCAAATTACGACAGATCAGCATACAATACGGGCGCTCTCTTAGGAGGAGGCGGCTTTGACGCTAAGCAATAGAGACGGGTTTATATCGGAGGTTGAGCCATGGGCAGTGGAATGGGCAGCCTGTTCGTCGGAAATTCAGGCTTACGAACAGCACAGAACGCTTTAAATACAGTTGCGAACAATATAGCTAATATCAATACAGAGGGATATGTCCGTCAGGCTGTCATTCAGTCTGACCAGAATTATAATCAGATCGGAACCTCATCGACTTCCGGTCTCTATGTGGGGCTTGGCGTCTCAGTGGGTGAGATCGTACACGCAAGGGATATCTTTGTGGACGCGACTTACCGCAACGAATCAGGACGCCAGGCCTATTATGATGCCTATTATACAGCGATAAACGAGGTTCAGGGTCAGTATCAGGAGATAGAGGGACAGGCCTTTCAGGAGACCATGTTCGGAGAGAACAGCCTTTGGACGGCATTTCAGACACTGGCGGAGGATCCTTCGGATTCGATCAGTCAGAACCTTGTGCTTCAAAAGAGCAGTCTTTTCCTCACCAGAGCAAATGCCATCTATCAGGGTTTTGCCGATTATCAGGAGCAGATCAACGAGCGTATCACCGAGGATATCGAAAAGATAAACGATTACGGCAAGCAGATCTATGAGCTCAATTCTTTCATACAGCGTATCGAGGCCGGAGGACAGGAGACAGCTTACGATCTGAGAGACGAGCGCGACAAACTGCTGGACAAGCTCTCGGCTCTAGGTAATATCACCTACGAGGAAAACAAGATCGGCATAGTATCCGTTAAGTTCGAGGGTATGCAGTTTTTGGATGAGGGCAATTTCTATGAGATGGGAGCAAAGCTGGACAAGACAACAGGCTTTCTGCAGCCATACTGGAAATATCTTTCAAATGAGACAAATGAAAGCTATCACTATGTGTTTGACTTCTCTCAGGGGGTTTCCACCGAGACCAATACTGATGTGGGTGAGCTCAAGGGTCTGATCCAGGCCAGAGGCGATCACACGGTGAACTTCACGGCTCTCGACAGGGTGGATACGGAGGATTACTATGCTACCACGGGAATGTCTGTCATGGAGGAGTCGGAGGCGCAGCTGGATTATCTCGTACACGGCGTTGCATCAAAGATAAACGATATCTTCTGTCCAAATACCAGAGCCAGCTTTACCATCACTACCACCTTTACCGACGGCAGCCAGACCGTGACGAAATACAATAACGTAAAGGTTCTGGATGTGGAGAATGCAAACAGAGGTTCCGACGGAAGTCTTCCGCCCACCGAGCTCTTCAAGAGGGTCGGCACGGATCGTTACACAGAGGTGGTGGCTGATGACGGCAAGACATACTATATTTTTAATGAAGAGGATATAATAGATGCCACCAAGCAGACAGTCGGAAGTCAGAACTTTTATGCATGGGATGAGGAGAAAGGAAACGGGACGGTACAGATTACCAGGTATTCCGTTCCGGATGATGAAGGCAATCGTGTCATGACCAGCCGTGAGGTGGAGAAACCCTACGAGCAGTGGGAATCCGTCACAAACAAAAAGTACACCAGAGAATTCATCGGCGGAAAATATTATTATGTATATAATCAGGACTATAATATAGACACTTCAAAGCAGTATTCCCTCACATCCATGGAGATAAACAAAAAACTCCAGGAGACCATTACCCTGATGCCTCATCTGACAAAGAACGGGGAGGTGGATTACGGCATGGGCGCAAAGCTCTCGGATGTATGGAATGCCGCGGAGATGAAGCTCTACCCGGGATCGGCGGCATCATTCTCCTTCAGCAATTATTATACGTCGATGATAGGGTATATAGCGACTGCGGGTTCCACCTATCAGTCGACGGCCGAGACACTGTACAATTCCTGCGAGGCTCTCGACAACCAGCGCCTGCAGACCACGGGAGTATCTTCAGATGAGGAGCTCTCATATATGATCAAATATCAGAATGCATACAATGCGGCCAGCAGATACATTCAGACCGTCTCGGATATGCTTGAGCAGCTGGTAACATCGCTTGCATGACCCCCATTTTTCGGAGGTGAATTATGAGTACATTTTTCGGATTAACGATCGCAGAGTCCGGCCTCAGGGTTTACCAGGCTGCGACCAATACCACGGCAAACAACATTTCGAATGTCAATACAAAGGGCTACTCAAAGCAGGTGCTGAATACTTCATCATCTGCGGCAATGCGCAGCTACACCAGCTGGGGAACACTCTCTACAGGTGTCACGGCGGATTCGGTTACGCAGCTTCGGAGTAAGTATTACGACACGAAATACTGGCAGTACAAGGGCTACGAGTGTGAGTACGAGCAAAAGCTCAACTATATGGCTCAGATCGAGAATTATTTCCGCGACGACTCTACGGTAAGTGGTTTTGAGACCATCTACAACAGCATGTTCTCAAGCCTTGACACCCTAAAGACTTCGCCGGCGGACACCTCTGTCCGAAACCAGTTCATATCCGACGCCAACAATCTCTGCTCATATTTCAATACCGTGGCAAACGGTCTCATGGATATCCAGAGGGACATCAATGAACAGATAAAATCCACAGTGGATCAGGTCAACTCCCTCGCGCAAAAGATCGTGCTCTTAAATGAGCAGATCAACTCCGTGGAGATATCAGGCTCCTACGCGAATGAGCTGAGAGACGCCAGGGCGCTGCTTGTAGACGAGCTCTCGACGATGGTAGGTGTGGAGACCACAGAGACAAAGGTCAAAAATTCAAATTTTGAAGACATGGATGTGGGCGCTACAAACTACGAGGTCAAGATAAACGGCATGGTGCTGGTGGATGGCAATCAGTACAGACAGCTGAACTGTGTGGCAAGAGAGAGAAGAGTAAACCAGAATGACGCTGACGGTCTCTACGAGATCAGGTGGGACGACACAAAGGAACTCTTTTCGACTACCAACAGTTATGCCTCGGGAAGCCTGAAGGGTCTCTATGAGATAATGGACGGCAACAATAATGAAGTCTTCACCGGAACGGTAAGCCGCATTAGTGGAAACGCTGTGACCATAAGCTATCCGAATATGAGCGACAAGACTACGATGAACATGCCGGAGGAAGGCCCCATTTTCATAGGAAACAGAGAGTATTCCTACTCGGGATTCTCCATGAGAAAGACTGAGAACGGAGATGTTGAGTACACATTTTACATAGATTCGGATCTGAACGGACTGGCATCGTTGGACGGAAAGACGGCGCAGATCGGCACAAAGGTAGATTACAAGGGTATCCCCTATTATCAGTCGCAGCTGAACGAATTTCTCCGCGCCTTCACAAAGGAGTTTAACGAGGTACAGCGTTCAGGAGTGGATCTCTACGGAGACCCTATGGGATCCTTCTTCGTGGCTCACGATACCGATGGCAGCGAGCTGGATTTCTATAATGAAGATGACCAGGTATTCAGGTCGACAAAGAGCACTTATTACAGGCTTACCGCCGCAAACATCGGCATCGCGAAGAAATCCATGGATGATCCCTCTGTATTTTCTACCGCCACCAAGGAAAAATTCCTGAACGGCATAGAGGATGAGGAGATGACCACGAACCTGCTCAAACTGAGAAATGATGTGCTGCTCTACAGAGGAAGCGGCGGTTCCAGCTTTCTGCAGTATATGACCAGTGACGTGACGGTGGATACCGAGCAGGCCACGCTGCTGCAGAAAAATTATCAGACTATCACACACACTGTTAATCAGGAGAGGACTTCGGTTTCCGGTGTGGACGAGGACGAAGAAGCACTGGATCTCATCAAATTTCAGAACGCTTATGATCTGTGCGCAAAGGTAATGTCGGTAATGGCACAGATGTATGATAAGCTCATCAATTCGACCGGGGTATAAAAAATACCCCGGTTTTGCCGATATATATGTTGTGAGACATGGAGGTCTCCGCTGAACGGCACGGACGCATCATAACCGCTTTGGAGAGGTAACGCTTTATGATGAGAATAACAAACGGTATGATGATGACAAATACAAAGTCAAACATCAACGACAACAAGGTGTCCGTGGACAAGCTGAACACCCGTATGTCCACCCAGAAAAAGATCAACAAACCATCTGACAATGCGCTGATAGCCATTCGTTCCCTGAGACTCAATGACACCATGAGTCAGATCAATCAGTTTTACAAGAATAATATTCCGGATGCCGAGAGCTGGATGGAGGTCACCGAGACTGCCCTCAAAAACATGGGCACTATCATGACCGACGCCTACAAGCTGGCTGTAAACGGAGCTACGGATACTCTGACCGAGGACGACAGGAATACGATCCTGACGCAGCTTCAGAGCCTTTCTTCACAGCTCTATTCCGAGGCTAATTCCGACTATGCGGGCAGGACTGTCTTTACAGGCTACAAGACCAATGAGACCGTCACCTTCAATAATAATTATGAGGCTTCCGTCTCGAATTACTCCATCGAGGAAAAGCTTACCTACGACAATATCGAGACATACAAATATTACGCAAATTCCCGTACCGCGGGAGTGCCCACGGCGGCCTCCATCGCTGCGGCGACAACAGGCACTTCAGCCGATACTTCAGGAATACCCAGCCCCAGGGAGATCGATCTCTCCAGAGTACGCCTGGGTTACAAGAGTCAGGATTCCATCAATAATATAGACACGAATTTCCTGGTAGAGACTACTGCGTCAAAGGATGACGGAACTGTCATGGCTACGGCTCATATCCAGACAGAGGTTACAGGTATGCAGGAGGATCCGTCAGGAAACAATGTGGATGTGAACAAGCAAAAGCTTTCCTGGGTCAGCACAAATCTGGGAACCACCTTCACCTATCAGTCCAATGAGGAGGGTGGCCAGTCCTATATCAAGCTCTCCGATTCCCTGGATAATGAGCTTTATTTCTGTGTAGCAGACGCGAGCGCTTCCGTGAATAATCTCGAAAAAGAGATGAATTCCTACGGTGTCGGAGATTCCAGCTACAATACCGTGGAGCTGCCTTCCGGAAACGGCGGTTCCATCAAGATACAGATGTACTATGACGCCTCAAAGCTCACTTGTAAGACCACAAACAGCGGTACTACAAATGTTTATTATGACACGGATGGGAATGAGGCCTTCAGAATAGTGACGAGCATCACCGACGGCAGCTATTATCTGAAGGATCTGGCAGGAAACCGAATAAATATCTCAGCGGACGGCAGCACCATAACAGATGTTCAGCAGAATACCATTACAGAGGGCACAAAGGAGATCGATGTAGCAAACAGTGACGGAAAGCAGATACTGGGTGTGGCGTTTTCAGATGGAAGCTCTTATAATGTTAAGGACAGCACGGGCGCGACGGTCACAGCCACATCAAAGATGCTCACGGTCACTGCAAAGGATAAATCAGATGATATCGTGACGGGATATGAAGTAGAAACCATGACGGCGGCTGAGTTTGAGGATTATCTGTCCGCGCTGGCCACCGGTACAGATACTTATTCAAAATCTGGCTCACCCTTTGACGGAAAGACGGGCGAAGAGGTCGAGGAGGAGTACAAGGACAAGCTGATATATATGGCGGATTCAGGCGAGATAGTGTTGGGAAATAACCTGACACAGAGCTTGACAAGTGAAAAAGCAAGCTTTACATTTAATTATGACAAGAACGGCTTCGAGTCATCCGAAGTGCGTCCTGAGATGTACTACAACTGCGTAAACAAGACAGACCCCGCTAATCCCATAGAATACATAAACTATGACGAGGACGACAACTGGATATATCAGAGTATTGACTATCAGGTATCCGCAAACCAGACGCTGACGGTCAACACGCAGATAGCCAGTGTGGTAAATTCGGACACATTCAGGGATCTGGAGGAGATGACAAACGCGATCCAGTACTGTATCGAGGCTCACAAGAATGTTAAGGATATCAAGGAGATGATGGAGTCCGGCAATTATACCTCGGATGTAGAGCAGGAATATCTGACAAAGGCTCTCTCTAACGCCGAGAAGCAGGCCGCCTACTACGATGATTTCGTACAGACCACATACTCAAAGCAGATAACCAGATTTGAGAATTACAACAAATCCATCGACCTGGCTATCACGGACAGCGGATCCCGTGGCGAGCGACTCACGCTGACGAAAAACCGTATGGCAAACCAGCAGACCATCTTCAGTGAGCTTCAGAGCAAAAATGACGACGAGGATCTCTCGGATATCACGATAGATTATACATCTGCTTATCAGGCTTATCAGGCCTCACTTCAGGCCGCAGGCAAGATCAGCGATATGAGTTTATTGGATTACATCTAAAATTCTTAAAAAGGAGAAAAGTGATGAAGAAAAACACAAGACTTTTTGGTGAGATCGACATTTCCGACGACAAGCTGATCCGTTTCAGAGACGGTATAGTGGGGTTTCCTTTTATGAAGGACTTCGCCCTGATCAATGACGAGGAAAAGGAAAACAGTATTATGTGGCTGCAGTCGATGGACGAGGAACAGTTCGCGCTGCCGGTCATCGATCCCTATGGGATAATGCCGGACTACAAGCCTACGGTTGACGACGAGCTCTTAAAGAGCATCGATTATGAGGATCAGATCCCCTTTGTTCTGGTGACGCTCACGGTCCCCCCGAAGATCGAGGATCTTACCGCAAATCTCAAGGCTCCCATCATCATCAACACCGACAACAACAAGGGTGTTCAGGTGATCGTGGAGGACGACTATGAGGTAAAATATCATATTTACGATCTGTTAAAGAAAAAGGAGGACTAAGTGATGTTAGCGCTTACGAGAAAAAAAGGAGAGTCCATAGTCCTCGCAAATAATCTCGAGGTTATGGTCATCGATATAAAGGGAGACCAGGTAAAGCTCGGTATCAGCGCTCCCAGAGAGATACCCGTATACAGAAAAGAAGTATATCTACAGATCCAGCAGGAGAACAAGGAAGCCGCTTCAGCAGCGTCTCTCGAGGCTCTGAAAAAGCTGATGTAAATTTTTTTAAATTTTTTTTTCGCCACGCTATAAAGTGTACCGGATGGATTGCCGATACATAGTACGAGTGAGAATTATACTCTCCCTCTTTATAATATATTATCGTTAATTTTATTTGGTACACATGGAGGTGACAATTATGGGAATTGATTCTATTAGTCCGGCCGGCGGCGGAGGATTTCAGGGAGGAGTGACCGCCCCGCACGAGGAAGTACAGGCTCCGCAGGCAGCGCCTGCCGCAGCGGCTCCTCAACCTGTAAGCCACGAAAAATCCGGCAATCAAAATTTTTCCACAGACGACAAGAAAAAGGATGAGCAGCAGGTCTCTGATGTCACGGTAAAAAATGCCGTAGAGGAGATCAACAAGAACTCACAGTCCACAGAGGCCGTTTACGGCTTCCATGAGGGTATGCATCGTTATACCATAAAGATCGTGGACAAGGACACTAAAGAAGTGGTGAAAGAGTACCCCTCTGAGAAGAGACTTGACCTGATCCAAAAGGTTCTGGAAAACGCAGGTCTCATCGTTGATGAGAAGAGATAAGGGAGGGATGCACTATGACGATCAGATTATCAGGAATGCAGTCAGGTCTGGATACTGACGCATTGGTAAAGGAATTATCAAAGGCATATTCTAAAAAGACCGACACCTACAAGGGTGAGCAGACCAAGCTGCAGTGGAAGACCGACATTTGGAGTGACCTCAATAAAAAGGTAAAGAGCTTCTACTCAAAGCTCTCAAACTTCAGATTTTCTTCAGCCTACAATCTGAAAAAGACCACTGTATCCAACGCCACAAAGGCTACGGTCACAGCCACGAATTCCGCCGTAAACGGTACTCAGAATCTGAATATCACATCTCTCGCAAAGACGGGTTATCTCACGGGCGGACAGCTGAAGACCACCAGCGGGGCTTCTGTTTCCACTTCTACTACTCTGCGTGAGCTGGGAATGACGGATGACGATTCCGGAAAGGTCAATCTCAACGGAAATGAACTTGTCTTTAATTCCACTGACACTGTAAATGATGTGGTAAACAAGCTGAAGAATGCAGGTGTGAACGCCAGCTTCGATGAGAAGAACCAAAGGATATTCGTGTCCTCAAAAAAATCCGGGGCTGCAAACGACTTTACCCTCACGGCAAATGACTCAGCCGGTTCAAAAGCTCTCGCAAAGCTCGGACTTCTCGTCGGGTCGGAGACATCCTCAAAGCTGAACGGGCAGTTTATTGCCTTAAAGCAGGGCGATGATGAAAGTGAAGCAGATTACAGGACTCGTCTTGCAGGTGTTTTGGAGGATTATAATGACGCGGCCTCTGTCAGCAGCCGTGCTGCGACAGCTGCTTCCAATATCAGTCAGGCAAAGCAGTACCTTGAGGCTGCCACAAACAAAAAAAATCTGGAGGATCTGTTTAAGGGCGGGGATTACACGGACACCGCAGGAAATACGATATTTGAGAATGAAAATGATGTGGCTCTGCTCAATACAGATCCCACAGACAAGGCGATAATAGACGGGGAGCTCTATACCAGGGCGACCGGTGAAGACGGGACGATTACCTATACAAATGATAATAATGGTAGTGTCCTGACGGTTGGAACGGATGATTTTGAGGCACAGACCATAGATCAGTATCTGGCGTCAAAATATTCTTATGAGACCACTACCGGTGATGGCGACGAGCAGGTCACAACAAGAGTCGGTATGACAGAAACGGATCTGGCTGCTTACAGAAGCGCCGTGGCAAAGGTTGATGAATTCCAGACCGCGGCGAGTGCGGAGGATTCATCTGCGCTAACTGATTATACATACGAGGATTCCGAGGGAGCTTCGCATAAGATAGACTATAGTCAGATGAGCCTGGCTAGTCTGATGAACCAGATAGACGCGGCGATTGAAGGTGGTGATTCGAGCATCCCGGATGACCTCAATGTGATGGCCTCTGACGCCACCATTGGAAAGAACGCAGCCGCGACCTATCTCTCAGAAAACTCCTACATCAAATCCTACGCAGAGGGCTATGCTTCAGCTTCGGACGACGATGGAAGGGCATTGGCAATAGGCGATCTGATCAGCCGTATAGAGTTCGCGGATACTCAAGGGACGGAGTACAGCGAGGGCGCGACCCGTGTGGACGCTACCGATGCCACTATCTACCTGAACGGCGCAAAGTTTACGGGTGACAGCAATACCTTCAGTATAAACGGACTCACCATCAATGCCACCGGTATTACCATGACTCAGGATGAGTACGATGATGCAAGTGACAGCGCCAGGGAGAGTTCATCGATCTCCATCACCACATCCACCGATGCCCAGGGCGTGTATGATTCCATAAAGGATCTTTTTGGTGAGTACAACACTATGATAAACGAGCTGACCAGCTATTACAATGCGGATTCCGCAAAGGGCTACAGCGTTTTGACGGATGATGAGAAGGACGCCATGAGCGACACCGAGGTCGAGAAGTGGAATGACAAGATCAAGTCGTCACTTTTGAGGAGTGACTCTACCTTAGGCTCACTGATATCGGCATTTACGAGTACACTTTCAGCTCAGTACAAGGTTGGCGACAAGAATTATTCGCTGGCATCCTTTGGAATACAGACACTCGGTTACTCGGCATCAGAGAAGAACCAGTATAATGCTTACCATATTTATGGTGATGAGGATGATGATGATGTATCATCAAAGGACGACAAGCTTCTGGCGATGATAAATGACGATCCGGAGGCAGCGGCAGGATTTTTCCAGCAGATGTTCGGAAAACTCTACACAACCCTCACGGACAAGATGTCAGCGACAACGCTTTCCAGCTCGATGACCATCTACAATGACAAGGAGATGGCAAAGGAGTACTCCAACTGGACCAAGACCATAAGCAGCTGGGAGGACAAGGTGGCAGATATCGAAGACAGCTATTACAGCAAGTTTGCCGCAATGGAAAAGGCTCTTACACAGCTGGAGAGCTCGACCAGCGCACTAACCTCGCTCTTTGGAGGTTGATCATACAAAAATTATATTTTTGGCTAAACTATTTTTTGACCCATCCGATATATCTATTGTAAGAGAGAAAATGATATATCTACTGCAGAGGTATATCGGATGTTTTATGATCAACCCAAATCAAGGAAGATGGAGGATAATGATATGGTAAACAATGGATATAATCAATATATGAGAAGCCGTGTGCTCACAGCTTCAAAGGCTGAGCTCACATTGATGCTCTATGACGGAGCCATCAAATTCTGCAACATGGCATTGATGTGCATGGATAAGAACGACATACCCGGCACAAACAAGAACATCAAAAAGGCTGAGGCCATAGTAGAGGAGTTCCTGGCAACACTCAATTATAAGTACCCTGTTGCGCAGGACTTCAAAAATGTATACGATTACATACATGATTGCCTGGTAGAGGCTAATCTCAAGAAAGATCCGGAAATGTTGAATGAAGCACTTGGCAGACTGCGTGAGATGCGCGACACCTGGAAGGAGGTAATGCGGCTGTCCGCACAGACCAAAAGCTTAGCCGGTTAAAAATCTCTTTCAACGCCATAAAAGAGTTCATTTGACAGCCATATCGATTTCGGTATGGCTGTTTTTTCAACAATCAGGAGGAAATGATGACTGATAAGGATTATATACAGCTTCTGGCGGACAGCCTGAGCAAAAAGAGCTATCTTTTGGACAGGCTTAGGGCAAAGAATGAGGAGCAGAGAGTGTACCTCACGGACAAGAATCTGACTACTGAGGATTTCGAGCGGATTGTGTCCGAGAAGGATGATATCATCGCGGAGATCACGAAGCTGGACGACGGCTTCGAGGTGGTCTATGACCGCGTAAAGGAGATACTGGTTCGGGATCGCTCCCTGTATAAAGAAGAGATAGCAAAGATGCAGGAGTTCATACGCCGCATAGTGGAGAAGGATGCATCTGTCCGGGTTCAGGAAAAGCAGAATTACGAGCTGGCTCAGAAGAAATTCAAGGATGTGAGAAAGCAGATTAGAGAGGCAAAGGCCTCACAGAAAATGGTAAATACCTACTATCAGAATATGATGCGTCAGAGCGCCGTAGAATCAAGCATTTACGATGGAAAAAAATAGATAAAAAATATTTGACTTTTTTAAGAAAAGGTGTTAATTTTTGAATTAGTAGTACCGATATAGAAGGTACAAGGCAAGGTTACAACACCAAATACGGACTTTGGACAACGGTTCGTCGGTGAAGTAACAAAAAGTATCATAGTTAGAAGCAAGGGTGCTTCGATCAACAAAAGTCAAGGAGGACAAAATTATGGTAGTACAACACAACATGCAGGCGGCGAATACTAATCGTCAGCTTTCTATCACCACTGGTGATCAGGCAAAGAGCACAGAGAAGTTATCTTCAGGTTATCGCATAAACCGCGCAGGAGATGACGCAGCAGGCCTCTCTATTTCAGAGAAAATGAGAAGCCAGATCAGAGGTCTTAACAAGGCTTCTACAAATGCACAGGATGGTATCTCCCTCATTCAGACAGCAGAAGGTGCCCTTAACGAGACACATTCTATACTTCAGAGAATGAACGAGCTGGCTACACAGGCAGCAAACGATACCAATACTACTGCAGATCGTAACGCTATACAGGCAGAGCTTAACCAGCTTACCAGCGAGATCGATCGTATCCAGTCTACGACAGCATTCAACACAATGAACCTTCTCGACGGCAGCTTTACCGGCAAGAATCTTCAGGTTGGATCACTCAGCGGACAGAAGATTGAGCTTTCTATCCAGAATATGAACGCTTCTAGTATCTTCGAGGCTTCTAAGACGTCAGTTCGGCCGACTTCTTACACGGCGTCTGCAACGCTTGAAGCAGCCAGCTCAAAGATCGATGTCAGCAGCTTCTCAAAGGCTGGTAATGCAATGAGTACTATCCAGAGTGCATTGCAGAAAGTATCAGCTCAGAGATCTGCACTCGGTGCTGTTCAGAACAGACTTGAGCATACGATCAAGAACCTGGATACAGCTAGTGAAAACACTCAGTCAGCAGAGTCTCGTATCAGAGATACAGACATGGCTTCAGAGATGGTTAGCTACAGCAAGAACAACATCCTCGCTCAGGCAGGACAGTCAATGCTTGCTCAGGCAAACAACTCAAATCAGGGTGTACTTTCACTCCTGGGTTAATCTCATCTTTGAAAAGTTGTCCGGAAAAACCCTCCGCGAAGGCGGAGGGTTTTTTTCATACTTATGATAAAGATGATCACAGAATTTCCAGCAGATCGCGATCCAGCTCCTTTGCTCTGCAGTCCCAGGTGTGAGCTTTTACGGCGAGTTCATAACCGCAATCGGCAGTCCTTTGCATTGCGTCGGGTGTGGTAAGAAGCTCAGGGAGGATTTCAGGGAGCTCATCTATCTCCGACAGGCTAAAAAGCTTTGCGGCATCCTCACTTATCACTTCCCTGAGGTATTTTGATTCCTTGCTCATCACATAGGCGCCGGAGAGCATTCCGTTGAAGACTCTGTCGTGGCTGCCGTCCCTGAACCAGGGCATGGAGTTGAGGACTATCTTTGAATCCCCCATGATGCGGACGGCATCATAGGCGCTGACTGTTCCCCGATAGTTCACATTTTCCAGACCCCTCCAGTCGCAGATATCCCAGCCTTTTCCGTAGATGGTGATGGGAAGACCATTGACGGCGAGGGTTCTCACCAGTTTTTCCCTGTAGTAGGAGGAAGCATACATATCTATATAGTGAAGCGCCCGGATGACAGTCCGCAGTTTGTCGTCAGGAAGAACGATCCTCTCATCTGAGAGAGTTTTCTCGATAACGTATTCCATCGTATATTCCGGAGCTGATATCATCCGCTCGAACACGGCATTCGCTATTTTTTCCAGATCTATCTCGGGAAATGCCGAAAAATCCGGTTTGTCCGAGTCGGCAAACTTTCTGGACAAAGAGCCCATGTAGAGCAGGCTTATGGATCTGTCTTTTATTTTTTTAAGCTTATTATCCTGATGATTCCCACCGTGGGGAAGAAATCCGCGCATAGAGATATGGGGGAAGAATCTTCCCAGATAATCCACATGGTTTCTGTCTACACAGAGCACGACAGAGTTTGAGGGCGCCATGGATAGGGCTTTGTCGTGGGCGTAGGGGTGATCCATGAGGATGTTGATGCAGGGAATACCTAAGCATTCCCACAGGTTTTCGCCCTTTACAAGTTCCGTGTTTGTGCCCAGATTGTTAAAGGTGATCATTGCGGTCACCGGTTTTGTGATAAAGGAAGACAGAGCTGTCATGCCCTCGGAAAAATTCCGGTTGTCGATCACCAGCACCTCATAGTCCGCATTTTCACAGTATCTGATCAGTTCGTAGGAAAAAATATCCAGAATATCATATAACCCCAGAAAAAAAATCAGCCTCTTGTGCTTTAATTCCATAGGATCCCTCTCAATTCCCTGACTTCAGCTGAGAACAGAGCTTTTTCGGAGGTGATCCGGGTTCTGTAGTCTGCGAGATCAGCTATTGCCTCATCATAATTGTCCAGGCAGAATCGTATCCTGTCTGTTATGATGTCAAGATCTGCTTCTTTCTCATCAAACTTGAAGCTGTCCGGGATGAAGACATCCTGATCATTTGCGGCTGCCCCCCTTTTGCCTGTGATGACGCACAGTCCCATTATGGCAGCTTCTCTTGGTATTCTGTCCTTTCCCGGATGCTCGCCGAAATCTATGTATACTCTCGAATGAAGCAGGAGATCCTTCACCTCGGCATTTGTCATATTCATTATAGGAACGAAATCAATTTCGCTGCCTGCGCGGGCAATCATTCTTACCTCATAACAGAAAAAAACCTGTAAATATGATACATTACGCGGGTATGAAAATCAATCTGAAAAAAATTATGAAAAAGGGGTAATGAAAAAACATATCAGACCGATATAATAATTGTCAGGAGGAAAAGGAGTTCCTCAAAACCCGGAATTGACGATCAACCCATTGTAAGAAATTAATCAACCCAAACAATTAGAGGAATGAATTATCCAAGGAGGACAAAACTATGGTAGTACAGCACAATTTACAGGCAGCAAATACAAACAGACAGCTTTCGATTACAACAAACGATCAGGCAGCGAGCACAGAAAAGCTTTCAAGCGGATATAGAATAAACAGAGCAGGCGACGACGCAGCAGGACTTTCAATTTCAGAAAAGATGCGCAGCCAGATCAGAGGTTTGAACAAGGCATCCACAAACGCACAGGATGGTATTTCACTTATTCAGACAGCCGAGGGCGCATTGAATGAGACACACTCAATACTTCAGAGAATGAACGAGCTGGCTACACAGGCAGCCAACGATACAAATACAACAGCAGACAGAAACGCCATACAGGCCGAGTTGAATCAGATGACCAGCGAGATCAATCGTATACAGTCTACCACTGCTTTCAATACGATGAATCTTATCGATGGTTCCTTCACAGGCAAGAACCTTCAGGTTGGTTCGCTCTGCGGACAGAAGATCGAGATTTCTATCAGAAATATGAACGCATCTTCAATATTTGAGGCAAGCCAGACAAGGGACGTAGGTACGTCATATACCTCTTCTGCAGTACTTCAGGCCGCAAGCTCAAAGATCGATGTATCATCCTTCTCAAAGGCCGGTCTCGCTATGGCGACCATTCAGAAGGCACTGCAGACGGTGTCAGGGCAGAGATCAGCACTCGGTGCTGTTCAGAACAGACTTGAGCATACCATAAAGAACCTTGATACAGCCAGTGAGAATACACAGTCAGCAGAGTCTCGTATCAGAGATACGGATATGGCGTCAGAAATGGTTACCTACTCAAAGAACAACATATTGGCACAGGCAGGTCAGTCAATGTTGGCACAGGCTAACCAGTCAACTCAGGGAGTGCTTTCACTTCTCGGATAATTTCGGGTTGATTATCATAAGAACGAAAAAAGGAGACTTGATCGGTCTCCTTTTTTCGTGGTTATTTTTCATAAAAGTTCTTAATGGCTTTATTGTAGGTGAAATTATCAAACACTTTCTTTTGACCGTTCTTTGCGATCGCCTCACGCTCGTCATCGCACGACAGATAGTGGTCTATCTTTTGCAGCATATCATCTTCGTCCTCAAAGAACACGTAGTCTGTACCGTTTATGAAGTATTCCTCAAGTTCCGGCTGATAATTTGACAGGAGAAATCCCCCGGCTCCCATTATGTCCATGGCACGAAGCGGTATGCCGGATCTGATGGAACGAAGTGAGATGTTCAGGTTTATTTTGCTCTGATGAAAGACCCTTGGCATCTCATTTATATAGTCTACTGTTCCCCTGGGTTGCAGCGCGGGATATTTCTTGCAGTCGTCGCCCGTGAAAAGTGTCAGACCTTTTATTTTTGAGAGCAGATTAACCCGTTCCGTATTGCAGATCTTTTTTGTGATGAAATCGGTAAATATATCTTTTTTTGTGTAACTGTAGCGGGGGTCTGTGTCGATGAGGATATATTTCTCCATCCCGGAAACTATTTTGTCGTTCAAAAGCTCAGATACCAGATCGATCCCCCACAGCCTTTGCTGGCTTGAAATAAGAGAATCTATGAAGCCTCTCACATAGCCGGGCAGATAGGACACCTGATCGTACATATTTTCCGAGTAGAGACTTCCGACGAAGGTCACATCATATCTGTAGTCATCCTCGCTTTTTAATAGTTCCTCAAGCCGGCATTTGTTCACGGCCAGCGGCAGGTGATATACATTTTTTGCCCCGTTTTTTTCTGCAAGTGAGCATAATCCCCTGTCAAAGATGTAGAATCTGTTCCCGGGGTTTTTGACGGTGGTTGAATAGAGCGTCAGGTGGGGGCAGTCGTAGACCCAGGAGACATAAGGTATGGAGTGTTTGTGAGCCAGCCCGGATAAAAAGGGAAAGTAGTTGAAGGAATAGATCATATCCGCGGCGTCTTCTCCCATCAGATATTTTTTGAAGGCTATGTCGGCTTCTTCTATATCGTCATAGCCCCTGATTATCTTATCGGACATCAGGATCGTGTGTCCGTCAGCTTTAAATGCTTCGATGATATCGGATGCAGGATTTTCGTTCCAGTAGTAGTAAAAAATATTCATCAGCTCTCCTGTCTGCAGATATCGATGATCTGCTGCAGCCGGGTCTTGAGAGAGTGTTCGTTATTTACTTTATTGCGGCCGTTTGTCGCTATCTTTTTTCTCTCCTTCTCGTGTGTCAGATAGTAGCCGGCCAGCTCCATCAGCTCTTCGGCATTGCGGAATACAGCGATATCCCTGCCGATCTCAAAGAGCTCACCTATCTCATCCTGCAGGTTTGAGAGCACGAATCCGTTGTGCCCCATGATATCGAACACGCGCAGTGGCACGCCGGTCTCGATGGTGGGGAGAGTGAAAGCCAGATTGATCTTTGAGAGATAATAAACTTTACCGAGCTCATTATAATAGTCGAGAGATGGGTGGATACGCACATTTTTTACGGGATAGGAGGTATTTCTGGTAAAAAAATCCACCTTGAATTTTTTCCCCAGCTCCTCCAGCAGATATACACGCTCCGTCTCGCCGAGCTTCAGGCTCGCTATCTGATGGGCGTAGTAGTATTCCATGGGCATCTCGAATTTCGAGAGTTTTTTGTCGTCAAAGAATGGACGCAGCCGCTCGACTTCATCTGAGGAGAAGGCCGGCCAGGTGCGCGGATTATCCCACTTGCAGAAGCAGGAATTTACATAATTACTGACATTTTCTTTGATATCAGAGGGCAGCTTGTTACCGATCCTGTTATAGGAATTATCTTCATACAATGTGCCGACAAAGGAAATGTCGCAGGAGTATTTCTGCCTGTCCTCATTAGTAATCTTTAAGGAATTTCCTTTTGCCATATCAGCAGCCAGAGGCATGTAATAAATATGGGGGATGTCCAGGCTTTTCAACCTTTCTGCCTCGCATCGGTCGAACAGAAAGACGCGATTGACAGGATTGAGTATGGAAGGATGATATACAGCGAGCTGGGGAGAGTCGTAAACCCAGGAGATATAAAGGGTATTATTTCTCTCGCAGACCTCGGAGACCACCGGCAGAAAAAAGTAGGAGATAATGTAGTCGTAGTGTGTGCCGCACAGAGCCCTTTCCACGGTAGCCGTGCCCTCGTTTTCCGAGAGATCATTGGCGTCAAATTCAAAATTGAACAGGCAGTCACAGTTGTGTCCCATCTCCTCGAGAACACGCGGAATATCTATCTGGGAACCGTGAGTCTGCACAAATAAAAAGCGCATAAATGTTGCCCCCATTTTGCTTAAATGTTATACTCTATGATAGCAATTTCCATGTATGTAAACAAGTGTTTTCGGAGCATGATATGGATAAAACAACGATTTATGTGATGACTCACAAGAAATTTCCAGAACCGGAGGATCCGATATATGTGCCGCTTCATGTAGGGGCGGCGCTGCATGATCCGCTTCCCTATCTCTCTGATGCCACAGGCAGTCATATCTCAGAAAAAAACCCGCATTACTGCGAGCTTACCGGATTATACTGGATGTGGAAGAACGACCATGAAAGCGATATTGTGGGACTGTGCCATTATCGCAGGTATTTTATGGATCGGGACGGTAATCTGCTGGATGAAAAATTTATCAGAGAGACACTCTCACGCTTCGATATGATTATCACGCCCCGGCTGTGTCTGAAAAATACCACTATAGAACAGCACTACTGCAGCAATCATAATTCGGAGGATCTGGTTCAGACGGCCTGTGCCATAAAAAAGCTCTGCCCGGAGTATCTGGCGGAGTATGAGCGCATATTGAGCGGAAATTGGGAATATTTCGCCAATATGTTCATCTGTAAAAAATCACTTATTGATAAGTATTGTGAATGGCTGTTTGCCATCATGGACGAGGTTGAGAAAAATTTAGATATCACGGATTATGATGATTATAACCAGAGGGTCTTCGGCTTTATCTCCGAGAGGCTTCTGACAGTATGGGCAGTGCACAACAGGCTGGCTGTCCGGGAAAATGACATAGAAGAGATGAGCCCCAGGTGGGAGCTGACGGACGGCGCAGTAAAGCTGGCAAAGCAGGGAAATATAGAGGGACTCTACACTTATCTGATGTCAAAAAAGTCCCTTGCCATGGATATTATCGAGGAAAAGCATGATTATCACATGCGTATCCAAAATCTATACGCGTTGGCGGACAGCGTTTTCGAAAAGAAGGGCACGGGTGAAATCCAGGCGCTCTGGAGATTCGCAATCCTTCGGATGTATATGGGTTTTAATTATCCGTACGAGTACTTCGAGCTCATCGATAAGCTATGGAGACAAAGTGATATCGGTACATTGATTCTGGGATCGGAGTATGGTCTCCATGGGATTGATCTGGGTCTTTTGACGAATCAGCTGAGCTTTTGCATGACATCTCTTGATATTTCCGCGGATCGCCGGATTCTTGAGTATATTTACCGGATTTCTGCCCCCGGCAGACTGAAAAAAATGATCCTGATACTCGGAGAATATTCCCTCTATGATGTGATGACCGATACAGAGCTGGGTAAGTCGTTGTTTTACGGAGTTGTTGAGCCGGTGATCAATAAGGAGATGAAGAGCAGAAAGTGGTTTTTCCTGCCTAAGGGGATAGTATCCGATGAGGAGAAGAGTCTGATAGAGACCGCCTGCCGTAAAATCGTCATGGAGGGTGGTAATTTCTTTAACAGCAGATATACCAGAGATGATAACCGCGACGAGAAATATAAATGTCTGCACTGGCAGGAGGCTTCCGGGGAGGAACGGATCAAGTATGCGCGTATGAGAGCAGAGGAGCACAATAAGCTTTCGGAAAATACGAAAATGACGCCAAAGCTCATTGAAGATCTGGGTAAAATAGCGGAGTCCTGTGCGAAAAACGGAACAGAGCTTGTAGTGGTGATACCGCCCTTCACAGAGGAGTACGAGAACGCTGTAGATCCGTCCATGAAGGAGAGGCTGTTCTCGGAGCTGGACGCACTGCCCTATCCGCTGCATCTCTTCGACCTGAATGATAAGATGTGGGAGGGTATATTTGAAGATGTCGATTTCTATGATATGGATCATCTGAATGATGCCGGAGCGGCGAAGTTCACGGAGATTATAAAGCAGTTTTAGGATTAGGAGGAGATTTATGTCTACAAAGATATTTGTGATGACTCACAAGAAATTCGACCCGCCAATAGATCCGGTTTTTGTGCCGCTTCATGTGGGAAGGGCGCTGGGAAATGATCTTGGCTATACCGGTGATGACACGGGGGACAATATTTCCGACCTGAATCCTTTTTATGGCGAGCTGACGGGTGTTTACTGGGTCTGGAACAATTACCGGGAATCGGAAAATGTGGGACTGTGTCATTACAGGAGATTTTTTACCGATGGAAAGGGGGGTTTGTTAAAGGAAGCGGACTTCGAGAGAATATTAAAGGATTATGATGTCATAACCTCCATCGCTGTAAACGAGGGCATGAAATATTACGATTATTTCGGGAGCGCGCACAATGCTAAGGATCTGGATCTGGAGAGAGGTGTGATAGAGCGGATAAGCCCCGGGTATTTGCCGGCATTTGATGAGGCTATGGCGAGTACCACACATTATTTCGGAAATCTGATGGTATGCAGCAAGGAACGCTTCGATGACTACGCGAACTGGCTTTTTACCATATTTTCAGAGCTCTCAGGGGAACTGGATCTATCGGGTTATGACGAATATCACAGACGGATATTCGGGTTCCTCTCAGAGCAGCTCTTAAAGGCGTGGATCATAAAGAACAGATACAAGCCCTATGAGTGTCCTGTGGGGATCACGGATGAGAAGGCGGAGACTAAGGAGTTGAAGGCTGCGGTATCAACACTCCTCTCAAAGGAGGATGCCTCCGGCGCCAGAAAGCTGTTTAATGAGATACTCAGGGTGCGCCCCGATGTCAGGCTGCCGCATTCGGATCTGAAGGGAGAGATACCGGTGATGGAGCTGCTTCTGTATATATGCGAGCTGGAACAGCAGAACGGGATAGAGGGAATGCTCTCATATTCCACACGTTTGCAGGATCTGACAGAGCATACCCGTAAATTATCCGAATTGTTAAAGAATATTGATAAATTAAACGAGGATGATCGTCGATATATCAGAGAGACGAAGGTTTCCGAGTATGCCGTCCGGGTGCTCTGCAGGAACATCCCGGATCTGATCGGAAAGGACGAAAGGATTCTTTCCGCGTACAAAAAGATACAGTGACATATAGGTCAATAAAAGAGGTTTGATATGCTTGATATAGATGAAGGCTGGTTTGAAGCGGAAACGATAAACGGATACTATGTTCCGGAGATGATAAAGAGATCCTTTGCGGCTCAGATGGAGGTGTATGAGGAGATAAGAAAGGTCTGCGAGCACCATAATATCCGCTTTTTTGCCTCATACGGAACTCTGCTGGGTATAGTCCGTCACAGAGGCTTTATACCGTGGGACGACGATCTGGATATAATAATGATGCGCTCCGACATGAACAGGTTTCTAGAGTGCGCAAAGAAGGAGCTGCCGGAGGAATATATGATCCTTCATCACAGCACTCAGACCGGCTACAGAGATATCATGATGAGGATCGTGAATTCGAGGTCTATAGACTGGGGGGAGGATCATTTGAGAAAGTTCCATGGATTTCCCTATGTCTGCGGCGTGGATATCTTCGCGCTTGACAAGATGCCCAGAGATAAGGACATGGTGGAGACCATGTGCGCCGTGGCTGTGGCGGTGGACAATACGCTGGCGCTTCTCTGGAGCAGTGAGTTCGATGAATTAAAGGTACAGACGGTGAAGCAGATAGAGGAGGCAGCAGGAGTATCTTTTGACTGGTCAAAGCCTCTGGATAGCCAGCTGCTCAGGTTTACCGAGGATGTATTGGGGATGTATTCACAACTGCCGGAGTCTGAATATGATGAGGTGGTGATGTTTGCTTCCATTATGCATTCTGATGTAAAACGCGGTATTCCGAAGGAATATTTTGCCGATGTGATATGGATGGATTACGAGGGACTGGTAAAGATGCCGGCGCCCGCAGGGTACGACGCCATCCTCAGGAGCAATTACGGCGAGGGGTATATGATCCCCCAGATCTTTCAGCCGCACGATTACCCCTATTTCAGGTCGCAGGAGCAGCAGCTTCGCGACATTGCAGCTAATCACCCGGAAATGAAGGCACAATTGGAGAGATTCTTTATAAATGCTTTTGTTTGATGATAAGTTTTTTCTGGGAGAGACCAGATCCGGATTTTATATAGAGAGCGAGATGAAGCGCTGCTGGGCTGTGGAACTGGATGTTCTGGCAGAGGTGGATCGGGTGTGCGAAGAATATGGTCTGAAGTATAACATCATGTACGGATCGCTGCTTGGGACAGTCAGACACAGAGGGTTCGTCCCCTGGGATGACGACATAGATATATGTGTGCTGAGACAGGATTACCAGAGACTCATGCAGGTGCTCCCCGATGAGCTCCCGGGCGGTTATGTGGTAAACAGTGTCTATACTACCGATTCACTGGATCAGCCAATAGGTTCTGTCATAAACAGGGCAAATGTAACCACCAACCCCATTGAGCTTGCTGTCTCCTATGGTAGTCCGTATGTGTCGGGTATAGATGTATTTCCCTTCGACTATGTACCGCGGGATCCCGAGATGAGTGAGCTGCAGAGGAGCCTCTATAATGTCCTCTATGACGCTGCCCAACGGTTTGATGATTATTCGAAGACCGGGGAGATCGAACAGTATATCCCCATGATCGAGGAGCTTCTGGCTCAGCCGATAGACAGAAGCGGCAATGTGCGAGCCCAGCTCTGGAAATATGCGGAACAGATCGCTTCCATGTTTACGGAGGAGGAGTCGGATCTGGTTACCTGGATGCCGACCAGGGTTATGGCGGAAAATCCCAGGGTCTGCAGGAAGGAATGGTTCGACGGGTATGTCCGCATGCCCTTTGAAAACTTTATGGCACCTGTGCCCATAGGTTATGACAGTATGCTGAAGGCTTTTTACGGTGATGATTACATGGTTCCCCGCACAGGAGCCGCCGGTCACGATTACCCATATTATAAAAGTCAGAAGAAGTGGATGATCGAACACGGCATGGTGATCCCCGCGGGATGTAATGATTGACAGAAGAGTGCTTTTGCGATAGAATAACGATTTAGTTGATTGCGGGAGCGTGATATCCCGCTTAATTTAGGTTTATAAAAGGAGAGTGCGAGGGATGGAAGCAAAGAGAAATATCCTGACTTATGAAGGTCTGCAGAAACTCGAGCAGGAGCTGGAGAACCTGAAGGTAGTAAAGCGTAAGGAGATATCTCAAAAGATCAAGGAGGCCAGAGAGCAGGGAGATCTTTCGGAGAACGCTGAGTACGACGCTGCAAAGGACGAGCAGAGAGATATCGAGGCTCGTATCGAGCAGATTGAAGGGATATTAAAAAATGCCGAGGTGGTTTCAGATGATGAGATCGATTCTGACAGGGTTTCAGTCGGAAGCAAGGTAAAGATACTGGATGTGGAGTTCGATGAGGAGATGGAATACAAGATCGTTGGTTCTACTGAGGCGAACAGCCTGAAGGGCATGATCTCAAATGAATCTCCCGTAGGCAAAGCCCTCATAGGCGCATCTGTCGGAGATACAGTGAAGGTTGAGACAGAGGCAGGCGAACTGGAATACAAGGTGTTGGATATCGTAAAGGGTTAATCAGATGGCAAAGGATAATCAGACAGGAAACGCAGGCTCACAGGATATAAACCAGCTGATCGCCGTGAGGCGTGAAAAGCTGGCGAATCTGAAGGAAACCGGGCGGGATCCGTTTCAGATAACAAAGTATGATCAGACTCATCATGCTGATGAGGCAAAGGCTCTCTATGAGAAGCTGGAGGCAGAGCTTCTGGCTGACCGCAGTGAGCCGGATCTCAGCGGTCTGGACGAGGCTGCTGCGCGCGAGTTAAAGAAGGCTGACTATAATGAGCGCCGCAAGATCATGGATGCGCATCCTATAGAGGTCAGCATCGCAGGTCGCATGATGTTCAAGCGTGTCATGGGAAAGGCGAGTTTCTGTAATATCAGAGACCTGAAGGGAGATATACAGGCGTATATCTCAAGAGATGCCATCGGAGAGGAGAGTTACGCTGATTTCAAAAAGTCGGACATTGGCGATATTTACGGCATAAAGGGATATGTGTTTCGTACCATGACCGGAGAAATTTCGGTTCATGCCCATGAGATCACGCTTCTCTCGAAGAGCCTCCAGGTTCTTCCGGAGAAATTCCATGGCATCACGGATACGGATACACGTTACAGGCAGCGGTATGTGGATCTCATCATGAATCCCGAGGTGAGAGACACATTTGTAAAGCGCTCTCAGATCATAAAGGAGATCAGGAATTTTCTTTCAGGCAGAGATTTCATGGAGGTTGAGACGCCCATCCTCGTCTCTAATCCCGGCGGTGCGGCAGCCCGTCCGTTCGAATCTCATTATAATGCGCTGGATGAGGACGTGAAGCTTCGTATTTCTCTGGAGCTCTATCTGAAGCGTCTGATCGTAGGCGGTATGGAGAGAGTTTACGAGATAGGACGCGTATTTAGAAATGAGGGTGTGGACACCAGGCACAATCCCGAGTTTACATTGATGGAGCTCTATCAGGCATACACCGATTATTATGGGATGATGGAGCTGACGGAGTCAATGTTCAAATATTTGGCGGACAGGGTTTGCGGCGGTTCAAAGATCACCTACCAGGGTATCGAGATAGATTTCGGAAAGCCCTTTGAGCGCATAACCATGACGGAGTGCGTAAAGAAATATTCGGGCATAGATTTTGACACGGTGGCTTCAGATGATGATGCAAAGGCTCTGGCAAAAGAAAAGGGTATTGAGTATGAGGAGCGCCATTGCAAGGGCGATATACTGAACCTTTTCTTTGAGGAGTACTGCGAGCACGAGCTGGTTCAGCCTACCTTCGTGATGGATCACCCGCTTTCAATCTCGCCTCTCACAAAGAGGAAGCCTGATGCTCCCGAAAAGGTTGAGCGTTTCGAGCTCTTCGTCAACGGCTGGGAAATGTGCAACGCCTACTCCGAGCTCAATGACCCAATAGATCAGCGTGAGCGCTTCGAAGCCCAGGAGGAAGCTTTTGCCGCAGGAGATGAAGAAGCGGAGCACACAGACGAGGACTTTCTCAATGCTCTCTCGGTCGGAATGCCCCCTACCGGTGGCATTGGCTATGGTATTGATCGGCTGGTGATGCTACTGACGGATAGCCCGGCAATAAGGGATGTACTGTTGTTCCCGACACTTAAATCTTTAACCTGACAAATGCAGTAATATCAAGGCTTCTGAGGTATTGAGGAACAAGGGTACAGCAAGAGTACAGCAAATAGACACTGAATAATATAGTCTAAATACTCTTAAATACTTTCCTCAAAAAATCGGATAAGTACAGCTTAGCAGGAAGAAAACCACATATTTGCACTTACAAGGACACTTTTCTAAGAGAAATCTTGGAGAGGTGTCCTTTTTTCGTTGACGGAGTTCCGGATGCAAAGCAGCTTCGATGCAGGGCTTCAATGAATCAAAGAAACGGAGGTGAGGTGCTATGCGGGATATGGACGCAAAGCAGGAAAAGAAGATTAACAAAAAGAAGTTTGTCCGCTATAAGGACGGGGCTGAAATGTACTCCATGAGCCAGTCGAAGTTTGAGGAACTGGCAAAGGATGCAAAAGCCGTCTATAAAATTAACAAGTTGGTACTGGTGAATACAGAAATCCTGGATGAGTATCTGGAAAGCTTCCGGATTGTATAGTGAAAGGAGCGATGAACATGGAACTGACCTATAGATGAAATGAACGAGGCGATGATCTCCGCATGGAACAAGCGCGTAACCGGAAAAGATACCGTATATATCGCTGGAGATATGTTTTTCCGCTGCGAAGACCCGGAGAGCATCTTGAAGAGGCTTAAGGGAAAGAAGCGCCTGATTCTCGGAAACCATGACGGCTCGTGGACCGGAAAGGTCGATCTGCCAAAGTATTTTGTAAGCGTTGACACCATGCTTAAATTTAGCCCAAAATTCTTCTTTGTTTTGGAGGTCGTCGTTGAGTTCCACCTGTATTATCACCATTCCATCTCTCGACATGGATTTTGTTTTTTCTTTGTTGACTTCCTTGTAGGTGAAGACATATTCTTCGAGAGGTTTTGTGAGTTGCTCCTCCACTTCGGCGGCAGTCTTGCCCGGATATACGGCAACGATAATTCCCTGTCGGATAGTGATATTCGGGAACTCATTTTTGTTGATGCTGTAAAGTCCGTAAATACCAAAAACAATCAGCACAACAGTAACGAGCATTACAATCTGTCGGTAATGCATCGCCGATTCCACTATATTTCGTTTCTTTTCCACTTTTTTAATTACGAATTATGAATTTTGGATTACGAATTGCGCCTCATACGCGTTGCTCTTTCATTTATTCATCTTCGCTACCAAATATGCTTTGCATTATATTACGGAAGAATGTTCTGACTGGGTGTTTGGGTACTGGTGTTTCCCCCCATGGAGCAGGACGAACCGTATCAAATATTACCCTTCGCCTGGGTACCGGAGGAAACGATTGATCAGCGGAGCCGAAGGGATCATGTGAATTATCAGCTGTGGCAGAAGCAGGGTCATATCCTGGCTACCCCCGGTAATGTGATCGACTACGCGGCGATTGAGCGGAAGATACTGGAGCTGCGCGAGATATACGACATCCGTGAGATCGCATATGACCGCTGGAATTCCCAGATGCTGATACAGCATCTCAGTGATGAGGGTATGACGGTTGTCCCC
>CALFUE010000170.1 GCA_937916345.1 uncultured bacterium | reverse complement strand
CCCGCATAAATGAAGTTCTGTACGGGGAGAGGGGAACGGACTATTTTGATGCTTTGTAAAGCGAATTTTTGACATGGTTGTGCAGGGATATTCGTATGCGGACATATCGAGGGTATTTCACGAAGAAAAAATACCGGTACCGTCTGAATATGCGAGGATGCATTCTCCGTCTGATTGCAGGCATCATCCTACATATGATCCGTATTATTGGAGTGCTACCACCCTGTCATATATCATTCACAGGCAGGAATATATGGGGCATACGGTA
Organism: uncultured bacterium; assembly: GCA_937916345.1. Classification (GTDB taxonomy): domain Bacteria; phylum Bacillota; class Clostridia; order Lachnospirales; family Lachnospiraceae; genus RGIG6904. The sequence goes on along the minus strand of CALFUE010000170.1, from coordinate 8,390 downwards.
CTCAGAAAGTCAAAAGGTGTATCGTACAAATCCAAGAAGCCACCCTATCCGGAGGATCCGCTTAATCTTACCGGTCTTTTATATTGCGCAGACTGCGGAGCAAAACTTGTTCGCCACAATGCAAAGCCGAGCTACAGGGAGCAGATGGATTCCGATATGGCATATGACCGTAACACGACAAGGGGCAAGTTGGATATACTGTCGGGACGGTTTAAGGATCCCGATATTGAAGCGGCGGTTGTATCGGTCACCCAGAAGCTGGGACGCATATCCGATCAGTCCTACGCTGATATGTACGCTGTCGGGCAGAGGCGGCAGGAAGTGGAGAAAGGACGGAGTTTAACCGCACGCATTGAAAGGGCAAAGGTGGCGGCAGATAAGCATAATGCGGAGCGTGCCATTACTCCGGTCAAGGGCAGGAGGGGGATGGAGATATGACGATCAGCAGACAGGAACAGGAGACCATAATCAACTACAATGCCGCCGAGCAGACCGCCACCGTTTACACCAGAGATAAGACCGTTATGCGCCGACTTGATGCGTTAGTTATCGAATACCCCGACCACTATCGGCTCATAGGCGAGACAGACATCGACAAGACCTATGAAATGCCAAAATCTTTCGTTAGTTATCGTAAGCCGAGGCGGCTGTCGGACGAGCAGAGAGATGCGGCAAGGTCGAGGGCGAGAGCGTTGCGTAACAGGTAGTCCATGACAATGAGTTATGTTAACGATTTTCATTGAAGTTTTGGGGGATTTGTGGTAACATATATTTTGTATTATTATGCGTAGACATAATACAAGTCGAGGAGAATTGATATGAGCGGAGCAGAAATCGGATTCATAGTATGAGTTATAGTCGGTTTGGCAATTATGTGTATTGGAATAAGAGATTTCTTTTCAAAAAAAGCAGTAGGATTTTGGGCAAACATCAAAGCAATTCAGGTGAAAGATACAAAAGGATATAATCGCGCGACGGGGATTTTGCTTATATGTTACGGGATAATCTTTATTATTTTAGGACTCCCATTATTAAGCGGTCAAAATAATCCTTATATTTTACTTTCAGCACTCGGCGTAATGATTGAAACCATAGTGATAATGGCTGTTTATAGTTTGGTTGTCGAAAAGAAGTATAAAGAACAATAGATGCCTTACAGTTTTTATAGGCGTTGATACATTTATTCTGCGGAAAGGAGGCTTGCAAATGGATTTTAAGGTAGGTGTTGGAAAATCAGATTTTGCGGCACTCAGAGAATCAGGTAATTACTATGTCGATAAGACGGAACTGATTTATGAACTTGTTAACGATACTGATAATGAGGTTACACTCTTTACCAGACCACGCAGGTTTGGCAAAACACTCATGATGAGTATGATTGAAAATTTCTTCAGCATACGGAAGAATAGCCAGAGCTTATTTGAAAGGCTTGCCATAACGGAGCATGAGGATTTCTGTAAGGAGTGGATGAATCAGTGTCCGGTGCTGTTTGTTTCGTTTAAGGATGTTGAGGCTGAAACTTTTGATAGTGCATATAAAATGTTGATGATGAAGTTGGCAGATGTATGTAAAAACCTGACATCTATATTCGATGGAAGAGCAGCTGATAAGGATGACAAATGGATTTTTGAAAAACTTAAGTCCAGAAGTGCAGGAGAGGAGGAAGTTAAAAGTTCAATAAAAACCATTATGCGCATGATGAACGCTGTTTATGGCAAAAAAGTCATTCTTTTGATTGACGAGTACGATGTTCCTCTTGCAAAGGCGAGTGAAAAGGATACATCAAAGAATGGGTACTATTCCAAGATGCTTGATGTTATCAAGGGGATTATGAGTACTGCCCTTAAAGATAATGAGTTTCTTCAATTTGCCGTAATCACGGGATGCCTTCGCATCGCAAAGGAAAGTATCTTTACAGGCACCAATAATTTTGCCTCATACTCTGTGTTGGACGAGGATTTTTCGGATTACTTCGGCTTTTCCGGTGATGAAGTGGATGCAATCCTTGAGGCGGCAGATCGGACAGACAAGGCGGATATTATCAAGGAATGGTATGACGGCTATATCTTTGGAAATAGCTATGTGTATTGTCCTTGGGATGTTATAAACTATCTATCGGCATTGAAAAAGAGAAAAGATGCCAAACCTAAGAATTACTGGAAGAATACCAGCCATAACGGCATTCTGTTGACATTTGTAAAGCGCACTGATTTTGAGGTTGCTGGTAAATTTGAAAAACTGCTAAATGATGAAACTATTGTACAGACGATATCTGATGAATTGACTTATGACACCCTTCATTCCAATGAGGATAATCTCTGGAGTGTACTTTTGATGACTGGTTATATTACAAAGGGTGATCCTAATGAAGATGGAGATACGGTTTCTCTGAAGATACCCAATAAAGAGATTGCCTCGATCTTTCAGGATTCTGTTGTAAGATTTTTTACGGATACCGTAAGTTCTGATACAATCAAAGAACTGATTGAATCTATGTGGGATAAGGATGAAATTAGGTCCGGCGAGATACTGTCTGGCTTGCTATGGAATACGATCAGCTACAATGATTATCACGAGGACTATTATCATGCTTTTCTTGCAGGTGTATTTGTTGGACGAGGATATGAAGTAGAATCCAATAAAGAGAAAGGTCTTGGAAGACCTGACATATTGCTGAAAGACAGAAAAAATCGAAGAGCCATTATTGTGGAATCTAAAAAGTCTAAGAAGAAAGCCGATCTTAATAAAGATTGTGACAAAGCCTTAAAGCAGATTGTAGATGAAATGTATGCTGAAGGTCTCAATGGTTATGAACAGATAATCTGCTATGGAGTAGCATTTTTTCAGAAACAGGCGAAGGTGAAGCTGCTGACCATGGAATAGGCTCTTCGAGTGTGACAGACCGGAGTTTGAGGAAGAGATATGCTTGGAGTATATTTAAGCGGGACAGGAAATACAAAGCATTGTATTGAGAAATTAACATATCTTATAGACGAAAAAGCAGTTGTCCTACCGTTAGAAAATGAAAACATAATTGACAGCATAAAGAATTGTGAAACGATTATACTTGGTTATCCAACACAATTCTCAAATGCGCCGATTATGGTTAGAGACTTCATAAAATCTAACGACATATGGAAAGATAAAAAGGTTTTATGTGTTACCACAATGGGGGCTTTCAGTGGTGACGGGGCAGGTTGTGCGGCACGATTGCTAAAGAAAAAAGGAGCCGTCATATTGGGCGGTTTACATATCCATATGCCCGATTCAGTCTGTGATAGTAAACTGTTAAAAAAGTCGTTGGAAGAAAACAAAAAAATTATTATTAGTGCAGATGAGAAAATAGAAAAGATAGCATATGAAATTAAGAATGGGAAATATCCCAGAGAAGGAATAAATTTCTTTTCTCATATGCTTGGTCTATTTGGACAGAGATTATGGTTTTATAGAAAAACAAGTAGTTATTCGGATAAATTGAAAATAAGTGATGGCTGTATCGGTTGTGGCTTATGTAGCAAGATATGTCCTATGAAAAATATATCTATGTGCAATGGAAAAGCCGTTGCAAGTAATAAATGTACTATGTGTTATCGGTGTATAAGCCAATGTCCTCAAAAAGCAATTAGGAACTGTGCATAAATTAACTTTACATTATTATCATTGTATGTTATCATATCCCCAGGGGGTGATAACATGGTAGACGAAAAATACGCAGCGAAAATTGTTTCAATTTTACCAACTTTGGATGAGGTTCATAAACGCATCTATCTGGCCTCAGAAGCGAAATATCTTGGTCGCGGTGGCATATCCGAGTTGAGTCGTATATCTGGAATATCCAGGGTTACAATCACAGCTGGACTTAAAGAGTTAGAGTCAGGTGTTAATGTAGAAGAATTATCCAGAAAGGACGGTAGAATTCGTAAGGAGGGTGCGGGAAGGAAATCAATAGAAATCACACAGCCGGGGATCAAAGATGCTCTTGAAGAGTTGATGGATGGATCTACATTTGGTGATCCGATGAGCCTGTTGCGATGGACAACCAAAAGCCTGCGCAATCTGGAAACAGAAATGCAAAATAAAGGGTTCAATGTAAAATACAGGAAAATAGGATATCTGCTTAAGGAAATGGGATATAGCCTTCAAGTTAATCAAAAAATGAATCAAGTCGGCGAACAGCACCCAGACAGGAATGAACAATTTGAACATATTAACAACAAGGCGGCGGAATATATTGCAGCAGGTTGGCCGGTTATATCCGTTGATTGTAAGAAGAAGGAAAATATTGGGAGCTTTAAGAACAATGGTGCGGAATATGCAAAGAAGGGCGAACCGGTAGAAGTGTTAGATCATGATTTCCCATTAAAGGAGAAAGGAAAAGCAGCACCATATGGAGTGTATGATATTGGATTAAATGAGGGATTTGTCAATGTTGGAATAAGTTCTGACACAGCCCAGTTCGCTGTAAACTCTATCAGAAACTGGTGGAATGAAATGGGAAAAGATCGATATCCTTCCGTTGATAAAATACTGATTACAGCTGATGGAGGAGGTAGCAATGGATATAGAGTGCATCTGTGGAAGAGCGAACTGCAGACACTTGCAGATGAATTAGGCATGGATATAAGCGTTTGTCACTTTCCACCAGGGACATCTAAATGGAATAAGATTGAACATCGCCTTTTCAGCCAGATAACAAAAAATTGGAGAGGACGACCGCTTGAGACATTGGAAATAATAGTAAATCTCATTGCGGCTACGACTACAGAGACTGGGCTTAAAGTGACATGCAAAGCAGACATGACGATATATGAAACCGGAATTAAAATTGATGATGAGGAATACCGGAATATAAATCTATACGGCGACGAATTTCATCCTGATTGGAATTATACCATTTGCCACCGATGAATTGTAAATGTTATTTATGCACAGTTCCTAAGGGAGGAACTTTCTGGGAACCCATATAGATTATTAGAGGTATGAAACAGGAGATTAAGCATGCTGCTCGTGGGTACAAAATGAGTACAATAGTTTTCAAGTAACAGGAGTATTACGGTAGATATGCGGGAGGATGCCGTGGTTGCCATATTAGAAAGGATTCATGAAACCGTTGAACAGAGTTTATAAAAATGGATTTGAGGTTCCAATCTCCGTTATTATGCCAGTGTACAACGCGGAACCGTATCTTGCTGATGCGATGGAAAGTGTTCTCCATCAATCGTTTCGTGAATTTGAGTTTTTGATTATTGATGATGGCTCTTGTGATGCCTCCCGTGATGTGATTGAGAGTTATGCGCGGAGAGATAAAAGAATTATCTGGAGCAGCAGAGCGAACAGGGGACTTCCTGCAACTTTAAACGAGTTGATAGAAAGGGCACATGGTAAGTATTTGGCGCGGATGGATGCAGACGATATCTCGGATCCGGAACGCTTTGTGAAACAATTTGACTATATGGAACGGCATCCCGAGGTGAGTGTACTTGGAACTTCGATCCGGATGATGGAGACGGGAAAATGTTGGGTGAGTCCTTACTGCCTGTCCGATGATGTCCAGGGGATTCGGCTGATGTTTCGGAACGCGGTTGTTCCTCATCCGACAGCATTTCTCAGAGCGGGTTTTTTCAAAGAAAAAGGATTACATTACAATGAGGCTAATGTGGCTGCGGAGGATTACGAATTATGGAGTGAGGTAGTCTGCAATGGGGGCGTAATTACCACTTTGGAGGAACCCCTGCTTCAATATCGCACACATGAGGGTCAGATGACCGATGTGCATGCCCCTGAAAAGGCAATTTGGGACAGTAGGATCAAAAAAAAAATGATTCTGCGATTCGGAGAGTTTGAAGAACGAGAGATAGAGGAACTGGTGCATTTGTTTGATCTCTCACAGCCAATCGATGCGGACATACTATATCAGGCTATGCAGAATTTGTTGTACGGAAATGTGGAAAGGGAGATATATAACGAGGGTTTGCTTAAAAAGGAGCTTGCGTTTCAGTGGCTGTGGGCGGCATATGCCAGGAGAAAAGGCCGGGGAGACATGGAGTTGTACAGGGCAGAATACATAAAAAAGATGATTTCTCCGGAAATCTGTGGTTATATACTGAGAAATGTACTGATGATCATTTTGCAAAAAGGGAAATCTGCCAGAAATGGATTGGGACGATAAAATGGGGTTGAGGCTGAAGGTTAGATTCGTTCGATATAGAAATGTTATTCTGCGGATGCTTTTGACTCCTTGGAAGGGAATTCTCAGTGGGAATATCTATGTTTTACGTATAGATGGCGGCATCTGTTCACAGATTAATCAGTACATTCAAGGAAAGTATCTTGAAGAACAAGGACATAGGGTTATTTACAATCTGGATTGGTACCAAAAAAATGGGATGGATTTGAACGGGAAATATCCCAGAAATTATGAATTGGAAAAACTCAGAGAAAGAAATTTCGATTTAGTAAAGCGTATAATAATTGATGTTTTTAATAAACAATTCCAAGATTGCATAACATATATCTTTCATTATGGATCCCATTCTACAAAAACTTATTTAAAAAATGCCGACATTGATTTAACTATATTATTAGAATCAAAAGAAGACAAAAATATAATCACAGAAATGTCAATTGAAATAATAGATGAAATGATGAATTTAATAAAGGAAGAATTTGAGAGATATAACAAACAAATAGGCTTTGAGTTTATTTCAGATATTAAAATAATAAATGCTGATATTAGATTATTAAAATGCAAAATAGGTAATATTTCAATTGATATATCGGTAAATAATTTTTCTGGAATATATAAAGTAATTTTTATTGATTACATAGAAAATCAATTCAAAAATGCTTTTAATAGATTAAATTTATTCAATGACAATTCATTCAGTGAAAATAAAATCCAAATTTTCAGAAGGACTTTAATACTGATTAAAGCTTGGTGTTCATTTGAAGGAAATTTAATGGGAAGTAATATAGGCCTTATGGCAAGTTATGCTTTGGAAATTTTAGTAATATATGTTTTTAATGTACATTATGATAATATTTATAACGAATTTGATGGTTTTGAAAAATTTTTTGAATTAATGGATAAATTCGATTGGCAAAAAAGTGTCATTTCTTTGTTTGGTATTTTCTCTAAAGTTGACTACCAAAAAAAATTAGTTAATTACAATAACCTAAATCGAAATAATAGTAGTAAAAGTGGAAATAAAAATAGTAATATTAATAATAATAAAAATGAACCTTTTTGGTATTTGTTATATAAAAAAGGAAATGAAAATAATTCCGGAAAAGATATATATACTATGAAGAGAATAGATGAAAATCTGGATGAAGATGAATATACTAAAGAGCCTTTGTTAAAATTGAACGAAATAAAAAAATTAATTCTACCTATAAATAAGGGAATGGGAAATATATATCTTAAAAGAGAAGGAAATATAATAAATGGGACAAATTTTGAAAAATTAATAAATATTTTAGATCCAATGAATATACATAACAATCTTGGAAAAAGTATTAGTTTTCATAGTAAATCTAAAATGAAAAAAATTATTAGTTATATGAATAAACAATTTAAATATATTCAAAAAATTAGGAAAAAAGGAAATCCTTTTCTATATATGAATTCTTTATTAAATTTATTTAAAACAACATTAACTACAACATATATAGAATTATTTATTAATTATATGAATTCCCCAAGATTAATATCTAATTCTCAACTTATAAAAAAATTCAAAAAAGATAAGGATAAAAAAAGATTAAATATAACAATAGATGAAATACACAAATTTAATAACTTATTCGTTTCAGAAAAAATGAATCCTAATTTAAATTTTATCGATGAAGAAGAAAATGATAAATGCGTTGAGGATTCTGAAAAAAGTAGTGATTTTGAAGAAGAAAAGATAGAAAAGAACTTTGAAGATGATTTTGAAGAAGATGAATATGCTGAAGAAGAAGAGGAAGAAAATTATGAATTAGCTGAGGATAATAAAATAGAAGGGAAAGATGATAAAAGAGAAAAAATTAAATTTGTTCCTTTAATTAATAGTAAAGTGATTGAAAAGTTGATAGAGCTATATGAAAATAAACAAAATATAATTAATTTTAATAATGATCTTTTGAAAAAATCAACAGATTATTCGAACAATCTTGAAAAATTATTGAAAGAAAATAAATTAATATAATTTAAAGTTATTTTATTGATATATGCTTTTAGTTGTAAATTTTTTTTAGTCTTTATTGAATAATATTATTTATTCACTGTAATTGTAATAAAGATTTTATTTAAATTATATAAACAAAAATTATTTTTATTTATATATTCATTTTTAAAAGAAATAAATATTAATATGTAATTGGGGATTGGGGATTGGGGATTGGGG
>CALFUE010000169.1 GCA_937916345.1 uncultured bacterium | reverse complement strand
ACGGATATCCTGACGGAATATGTCAGACAAGCCTTGAAGCGCGCGATCTCAAACAAATACTTCCCCGGGGGTGAGACCACAAATGTCATCACTCTCGATCCGAAGATTGAGCAGGAGATTATGTCATCCATCAAGCAGAATGAGCAGGGTGCATATATAACACTCGATCCTGAGAGAACCAAAGCAATTATCTCGGCTACCGAGGCAGAGATTAAAAAGATGGAGGAAATGGAGCTGAATGCAATAATTGTCACATCACCCATAGTTCGTATGTATTTCAAGAAGATGACGGAGGATTATTTCAAGGATCTGATCGTCGTATCGTACAACGAGATAAATACCGGCGTAGATATTCAGTCGGTGGGTATGGTGACCTGCTGATAAGATATGAACATTAATCACTTCAGAGGAAAAACCGAAGAGGAGGCAGTAGCCGCTGCAAGAAATGCTCTTGGGAATAACTTTGTCAATATGGGTATCCGTATTGTAAAGCCCAAGGGCTTTCTTGGGTTTTTGAGAACTTCGGAATACGAGATAACCGCAGCCGTAGAGGAGGATATTCCGGCTGAAGGATTTGAAAAGACCCTTTCCAACGCGATGAAAAATGATAATCCGCCGCGCAGTGTGGATGTCGCTGCAAATGAAGAGATAGATTTAAATAAGCTTCCTGATGTGACAGTTCCTCTGAATCAGGTGAGACCTGTCAGACGGGTCACTCCACAGCAGCATAAGGATGAGACTCTGACAAAGGAGCAGTCCGCCGAGATCGAGAGAAAGCTTGGCAATCTCCAGGAAATATTAACCCAGTCTCTCTCCGCAGTCGAAAAGAAAAGAGAAGAAGATATAGAGCAGGAGAAGATCAGAGCAAAAGAAAAAGAGACGGCTTCCAGACCTGAAGAAAAGCATGAGGAGACCGGGATAAATGAGGAGGACAACACCGGATTTGTAAAGGTTCTCTACAAGACACTGCTGGACAATGAGGTGGACGAGAAATGTATCAACCAGCTTATCTTTGATCTGACAAAGGTGATAAACGAGGGCTCATCGGTTGACTTCATATTATCAAACATCTATCAAAAGATGGTTTTGAACCTTGGAAAGCCGGATGTTTTATCAAGTGAACAAAAAAAGCCGCAGCTCATTTTTTTCATCGGACCTACAGGTGTGGGAAAGACGACTACCATCGCAAAGCTCGCCAGCAAGATGAAGGTGGAGCTGGGAAAGAACGTGGCTTTTCTCACTGCTGACACCTACAGGATAGCTGCAGTGGAGCAGCTTCGGACATACGCAAAGATCATAGACGCGCCTCTGAGCGTCATCTATACTCCGGCCGATCTGAAGGATGCGCTGGATAAGCATGTCAAGTTTGACTATGTGTTTGTTGACACGGCGGGATTTTCTCACAAAAACGAGAAGCAGAAGGATGAGACCAGACAGCTCCTTTCCATTGTCGATGAAAGATTTGACAAAAAAGCTTATCTGGTGCTCTCTGTCACCACAAAGTACAAGGATCTCCTGGAGATTTGCGATATCTACAAGACTATCAGCGATTATTCCATCGTCTTTACAAAGCTGGATGAAACTACTCTCTACGGTAATATCTACAATGTAAGACAGTATACCGGAGTGGCGGTGTCCTATACCACAAACGGACAGGCCGTACCGGATGATATCAGTGTCCTGGATGCCCAGTCTCTCGTAAAGAAGCTTCTGGGAGGGTAGTGATGGATCAGGCGTCAAATTTAAGAAATATTATAAAGCAGCGCGAGATCGGGGGCAGCGTAAAAAAGGCGAGAGTTATCGCGGTTACCAGTGGTAAGGGCGGCGTAGGAAAGAGCAACACGACGGTAAATCTGGCAGTACAGCTCTCAAAGATCGGGAAGAGAGTCGTGATCTTTGACGCTGACATCGGCCTTGCGAATGTGGAGGTCATGTTCGGTGCGATCCCCAGGTACAATCTGAGTGATGTGATCTACAGAGGGATGAACATACGGGATGTGATAACTCCGGGTCCTGAGAATGTGGGGTTTATATCAGGAGGCTCCGGGATAGTCGGTCTGTCCAATATTACAAAGGAGCAGGTGATCTCTCTGGTCAGAAATATCGGAGAATTGGAGAACATGTGCGATTATGTGCTGATAGATACCGGCGCGGGCATCTCCGATGCAGTCATGGAATTTGTGGTGTCAAGCCCTGAGGTGATACTTGTTTCCACACCTGAGCCCAGCTCTCTGACGGATTCTTACTCATTGCTCAAGACACTGTACAGACATCCGGGATATGAGCAGTCCCCCGCAAAGGTCTATGTTTTGGCGAATCGTGTCAATTCCACGGAGGACGGCAAATCAGTCTATGACAAGCTGAGCTCCGTCGTCACGCAGTTCCTGCACGGAAGCATAGAATACTTAGGGCTCGTTCCATATGATACTGCGATCGACAAGGCAATCCGGACGCAGAAGGCGGTGTCGCTGTTCTCACCGGATGCGACCAGCTCAAAGGCCTATGAGGTCATTGCGTCAAATCTTGCAAATGGCGAGACAAAATATTATAACATTAACAGAGGTTTCTCGGGACTGATCAGAAATCTTTTCGGCGGGAGGTAGAGATGCCAGGTGTTTTACGACTAGGCGACAAAGTTGATATGCGCTCGGTTGATGCTATTAACCGCGCGGAAAAAAGCGGTGAAAAGGTACCTGTTCTGCCGACACAGGTCATCGACATAAAGAGTGATAATTCCGTAACCGTTGCGATGCCCTATGAGATGGGAAGGCTGATACTCCTCGATCTGCGGGAGAGCTACGAGATGGTCTTTTATACCGATGCTGGTCTGTACCGTGTCATTGCGATGGTTACGAACCGCCACAAAGAGGACAATATGTTCTCTGCGACCCTCACATTTCAGACCAGCCTGGTCAAATACCAGAGGCGCGAATATTTCAGACTGCAGTGCGTGATCGGTATTCAGTTCTATGTGATCCCGGATGAGTTGGTGAAAAAGAGGACCGAAAATGAGATATTTGCGCTTATAGAGAACAATCCCGAGCTTGCCTGCACGGAGAAAAGTGCTGTGGTGGTGGATCTCTCCGGCGGAGGAGTGAGATTCATTTCTACCGACAGAATAGAGGAGGATACCTATCTGGCGATAAAAATTCCCATAATGAACGAGACCACCAATGAGTTGTATATGCTGCCGGGGCGGGTTATACTGTGCCACGAGGTAAACAATGCTCCGGGCCGTTTCGAGACCAGATTTGAGTTCATTATCCACACGCAAAAGATCAGGGATACGATCATAAAATATATTTTTGAAGAGGATAGAAAAGTAAGACAGAGAGGAAGGTAAAGGTTTTTTTGATATGGTGAAAAAAAATATTTTGATAGTGGATGACTCTGCACTCATGAGAAAGGTGCTTTGTGATACAATTGAATCCATCGAAGAATTTCAGGTAGCAGGGATATGCAAGGATGGTGTAGAGGCATTGAAAGCCCTTAACGAAAAGAAATTCGACGCCATGATCCTTGATGTCAATATGCCTAATATGGATGGCATACAGCTGCTGGAGGAGATACGCAAGAGAAAGATCAATGTTACGACTCTCATGGCCAGTACCCTGACTACCGAGCACGCCGACATCACCATGCGCTGCATGGAACTGGGGGCAGTTGATTTCGTCACGAAGCCCGAGAGTATTATCGAGGCGAAGGGCGAGGAGTACCGCAATCGTATCGAGAATATGTTAAAAGCGGTATTTCTGTCTGACGAGCACAAGAAACTTTCAAAGTCTCAGAGTGCAAGGACTGCAACTGCTGCCACATCGGAAGCTCCCGGCATATCCGCATCGCCCATGTCCACCCAGAGATTTGTACATGTGGACAGAGGTGTCAGGAAAAAGCCAAAGGGAAATAACAAGCTGGTAGCGTTTGCCTGCTCCACGGGAGGACCGAAGGCACTCCAGAGTGTAATTCCCTTCATCAACTCAAAGATCGATGCGCCTGTTGTTCTGGTGCAGCACATGCCAAAGGGCTTCACAAAATCCATGGCAGAGAGGCTGGATGAGATCAGTGGCATAAAGGTCAAGGAGGCTGAAGAGGGCGAGATCCTGAAAAAAGGAGTTGTCTATATCGCTCCCGGCGGTAATCATCTGGAGGTAGCCCCGGTGCCCGGCGGCAATCACAAGGTCGCATTTAACGGCGCTCCGCCAGTCACGGGCTTAAAGCCTTGCGCGAACATCATGTACAAATCTTTGTCAAAGACGAACTATGACGAGATAGTATGTGTTGTACTTACGGGCATGGGAAGTGACGGCACCGAAGGAATCGTTGAGCTTGACAAGCACAAGCCCATACATGTCATCAGCCAGGATGCGGACACAAGTGTGGTCTACGGTATGCCTAAAGCAATAGCGGATGCCGGCATGACGGATGAAGTTCTTCCATTGACCCGTATAGCGGGGGCTATCACTAAATACGTGGGGCTGGCTTAAAACACCGGTCTACTAAAACTAACGGAGGTTTTTTTATGGATGTAAGTCAGTATCTTGAGATTTTTATTGATGAGACGGGCGAGCATATTCAAAGTCTCTCTGACCACATTATGGCGTTGGAGAGCGAGCCTGAGGATAAGGACACTATCAACGAGATCTTCAGGGCGGCTCACTCGCTGAAGGGTATGGCAGGTACCATGGGCTTCAAGCGTATGCAGCACCTTACCCACGACATGGAGAATGTTTTCCAGGAGGTTCGCTCAGACAAGATAAAGGTCAACTCTGAGATGATCGATGTCCTTTTCCAGTGTCTGGATGCAATAGATGGCTACTTAAATACTATAAAGGAAACCTCAAACGAAGGCGAAAATGACAATGAAGCCATAATCAAAAAGCTCAACGACTTTATCGCCATGGCGAACGGTGAGGCTGCCGCGCCCGAGGAAAAAAAGGAAGAGGCAAAAGCCCCGGCTGCAAAAACAGAGGGCGGTGAGGCAGGTGGAAATGACCGCGCCCACTACTCGGAGATACCTGACGATGATATAGATTCCGTCGCCTCAAAAGTTTCGGATGCTCTTGTGGATGGCAACAAGATCTATGGGTTCACCGTGTATATCGCTTCTGACTGCCTGCTCAAAGCAGCGAGAGCTTTTCTGGTATTCAAGGCCGTTGAGGAAAACGGCAAGATTATATATTATAATCCCTCTTCTGAGGATATAGAGGACGAAAAATTTGAAGATTGCTTCAATTTCCTGCTTTCAACCTCGGCAGATATAGAGACAATAGCTGCTGCGGCGAGAGCTGTTTCGGAAATTGAGGAGGTCATTTACGGAGATGTCACCGACAGCATATTGCTCAGGGCTGAGGCAGATGAGACCGGTACGGCTGTTGCTGTAGCAGAGCCGGCGGCTGCCCCGGCATCTTATGACAGTACCAAGGAAGCTTCCAATGAGGAGACTACGGCGGTGACTGTGCCCGAGACAACTGCTCCGGCCGCAAAATCCCAGTCGTCTTCAGCACCTGCAGCTGCCGGAAAGAATGCTGCAAAGCCTGTCACAAGCCGTACCGTAAGAGTAGACATCGAAAAGCTGGACGCTCTGATGAATCAGGTTTCAGAGCTTATTATAGCAAAGAACTCCCTTGCGTCCATCCAGCCCAGCGACGGCGTGATCGATCAGCAGAGTTTCAACGATCAACTGGAGTATCTGGAGCGTATTACCACAAACCTGCATGAATCTGTCATGAAGGTTCGAATGGTTCCTATCGAGAATGTTGTCAATAAATATCCAAGAATGATCAGAGATCTGTCCCGCAAACTCGGCAAAAAGATGGAGCTGCACATGACAGGTGAGGAAACAGAACTTGACCGTACCGTCGTGGATCAGATCGGTGATCCGCTGCAGCACCTCCTTAGAAACTCAGCAGATCACGGTATCGAGAGTGCTGAGGTCAGAAAGGAGAGAGGCAAGCCTGAGGTCGGTTCTATCAATCTGGATGCATATCAGGAAGGAAACAATGTCATAATCAAGGTTTCCGATGACGGTAACGGTGTTGACACCGAGAATGTCAAGAGAAAGGCTATCGAGCGCGGTATCGTGACCGCTGATCAGGCTGAAAACCTCAGCGAGAAGGAGATCATCGATTTTCTGTTTATGCCCAGCTTTTCTATGGCTAAGCAAATAACAGATATCTCCGGAAGAGGCGTTGGACTCGATGTAGTAAAGAACGGCATCGAGACCCTTGGCGGTGATGTTGAGGTTAAGAGCAAATTCGGTGAGGGAACTACCTTTACGGTTCGTCTTCCCCTGACACTGGCTATCATCCAGGCTTTGATGGTAACTGTCGGAGATACCAAATATGCCATAGCTCTTGGATCAATCTCAAATATCGAGAATATCAACGTATCTGAAATCAAATATGTTGAGCAGAAAGAGGTCATCCACCTGAGAGGCACGGTCATCCACCTCTGCAGACTCAAGGAGCTATTGGGCTGTGAGGAGGATGTTAATGCGCCGAAGCCCGAAAATCTCATTGTTGTCGTTGTTTCAAAGGGTGAAAAGCAGCTCGGACTTGTGGTTGACGAGCTTGACGGACAAACCGAGATTGTTATTAAATCCCTCGGAAAGTTCATATCAAATGAAAACAAGGTCATCAGCGGTGCTACAATACTCGGCGACGGCGAGGTCGCGCTGATACTTGATGTTAATACATTGATGTAAGGAGGGGTATTAAGATGGCAGAAAAAAATGAAATAATGGGACTGGATTTTTCTGAGGTTGAGACCATCCAATACATTGTGGTTAATATCGGCGGAGAGCATTACGGTCTCGACATAAAATATGTAGACAACATCGTCAGAATGCAGCGGATTACTCGTGTGCCCAATTCTCAGCCTTACTTTATGGGTATTATAAATCTCCGCGGTGAGATCGTGCCCGTGATGAGCATTCGCAGAAAGATGGGTTTTGAGGATGACGAATTCACAAATGCCAGCAGGATAATAATCTTAAAGATCGAGGAACAGGGACTTTTGGGAGTCATATTTGACGCTGTTCGCGAGGTTGTGACCCTGAGCGTCGACAGTATCGAAAAGCCTTCTGATTCCAACGCGAAAGATTCTTTTATCAACGGAATAGGTAAAAGCAACGATGAGCTCATATCTATCTTTGATATAGATGCCATAGTAGAGGAGAACCGATGAGTGAATTTTCTTTTGACAGCCTGAATGCCATGTATATGGATGTTTTCCGTGAGATTGGAAACGTCGGAGCAGGAAATGCAACCACAGCAGTGGCGACGATGCTCAACCTCAAGGTAGATATGCATGTGCCGAGAGTAGAATTATTGAATATTGCCGACTTTGGCAATGCGATATGTCCTGAGGAGGAGGTCATAGTAGGCATACTTCTTGAGTTGGAGGGCGATGTGACGGGTTCGATGATGTTCCTCATGAAGCTAGATAGCGCTCACTATCTGGTAAACGCTCTGATGGGCGGTTATGGCGGATCAGGTGACGGCGAGAGCTTTAACGAGATGGAGACATCTGCACTGAAGGAGATCGGAAACATTATAGCTGGTTCATATCTTTCGGCTATTGCACAGATGACCAACTTAAAGATCGTTGCGTCTGTTCCGTTCCTCTGTGTGGATATGGCAGCTTCGATCCTTTCTGTCCCCGCAATTCAATTTGGTCAGTTCGGTGACAATGCTTTGCTTATACAGACGGAGTTTGGTGACGATCAGATGATCGATGGCTATTTCATCCTTCTTCCCGAGGAGGATTCCTATGAGGTTATCCTGAAATCTCTGGGAATTCCGCTTGATATGTAACAGGTTTGAGAGGTTAATATGGCAGAATCTATAAAGGTCGGCATGGCCGATTTAAAGGTGGCAACCAAGCCTGATGATGTATTGATCACCCTGGGACTCGGTTCCTGCATTGGTATCGCCCTGTATGATCCGACCATAAAGCTTGGTGGGCTTGCACATATCATGCTTCCCGATTCCACCAGGATAAAGAATAATTCCAACATTGCCAAATTTGCTGATACGGGTATCGCCGAGCTCTACAGGCTCATGATTAAGGGCGGCGCCAGCAAGATGCGTATGATTGCAAAGATAGCCGGCGGAGCCCGGATGTTTGAGATGAGCGGAAATAATGCAATGGGCGCTGTTGGTGACAATAATGCGGCTGCCTCAAAGGAAGCTTTAAAAAAGCTTGGAATAAGACTGGTGGCCGAGGATACAGGATTAAATTACGGTCGTACCGTGGAGCTTCACTGCGACACTGGAGAGTATTGGATCAGGTCTGTAGGAAAACCATTGAAGAAGATCTGAGGTTTCTTAAAATATGCAGATGAAAACAAAAGCCCTGCCGGCTGTGATAATGCTGTGTGCAGGGTTTGTAACATGCATAATTAGTCTTTTTCAGCACTGGGAACTCTTTCATTTTACGTTAACGCTGCTGATCGTGTTGATAGTGTTCTATTTGGTCGGCGCAGTACTTCGGATCGTGCTGGACAAGGCGATGGATTACTTTGATGAGGTCGTGGTCCTGGACGATGATGAGGATTATTTCGAGGCTTTGGAGCGCGAACAGGCTATGAAGGCATTGTTGGAGAGTGAGGGCGAGGATTAGGCTTTATCACATTCACATCTGAATTGAATTTTAGCATCTTATGAAGACAGTTTCAAAGGAAAAGCTCTGGGAGCAGTACCTGGCAAAGCCTTCACCGGAGCTGAGGGAACAAATCATAATTGAATATTCGCAGCTGGTAAAAATAGTTGCCGGGCGTCTTGCCATATACCTGGGGTACAATGTTGAGTATGAGGATCTCGTGGGATATGGCATATTTGGATTGATAGATGCTATAGATAAATTTGATGCTGGTAAGGATGTCAAATTTGAGACCTATGCCTCGCTGCGCATCCGTGGCGCTATCCTCGACCAGATCCGCAAGATGGATTGGATCCCCCGCACGGTGAGACAGAAGCAAAAAAAGATCGATGAGGCCATAAAGGCTCTGGAGAGCCGCAATGGGAGGCCTGCTACGGATGAAGAAATAGCGAACGAACTGGGTATTTCTTCGGATGAGTACAACAGCTGGCAGGGACAGCTCAAGGTTACAAATGTTATTTCCCTGAATGAGTATGTGGAGTCCGGTGCCGAGCCGGTCTCAGACGCGAAAAACAATTCCCATTTCATACAGCCTGAGGATGCGATCGAGAAAGAGGAGCTTTCAAAGATGCTCAAAAGCTCTCTTGAGAATCTCACTGAGAAGGAGCGCCATGTTATACTGATGTATTACTACGAGGAGATGAGCTTAAAGGAGATTGCAAAGGTGCTTGAGGTTACCGAATCGAGGGTCTCACAGCTCCACACAAAGGCTCTTCAAAAGATGAAGAAGGTTATGGGATCGTATTTGAACATTTTGACTGACAGGGCGTGAGGATATGATACGACCGGTAGATTTTAACGGGATGATTCAATCGAATCAGGATGTAAGTAATATAAAATCCAGAGAGGATGCCGCGAGCACTCTGGTCAATCAGAATGCCACGGAAGCCACCGATGACAATGTTGAAGCCCAGGCGTCTTCGGTTGAAGAGCGCGACAATGTTGCCGAAAACGATACCGACAGCGGTCAGGGTTCATCCTATACGGGGGACGGAGGAAAAAGGCGCACTCAAAAGAAAAAGAAATTTGAATCCGATGGAGAAGTGCGTTTCAAGGGCATGGGCGGCGGTTTTAATATCACGGTCTAGGTGCAGATTATGACAATTGTAGAGATTTTTCTGATCCTGACCGGGGTCTTATTCATTATCATCAGCTTTTTTTTCAGTGAAAAGCTGTCTGGCAAAGATCTGAGGAATATTTCCGAGCTTTCCGAAAAAGAGATAAATGTTATAATGGAAAAACGTCTGGCTGAAGCTGACTCAAAGATTGATGACATGGTTGATGCGTCTGTGGATCTCTCCTTGAACAAGATCAACAGAGAGCTGAATGCAGAGACTGACGACAAGATCATGGCCATCGGCAATTACGCAAAAACCGCCATGGATGATTTTAAGACTGCGAGGGACACGGCTATGGCAGAGCTCACCAAAACCTACAATGAGGTCACGTTTCTTCACAGCATGCTTGGAGATAAGCGTGAGGAGCTTGACGGCAAGGTGGCGGTTATAAAGCAGATGATAGATGAGCTGAAAGTCGAGGAGGAAAAGCTGGCTGCTTATTTTGAAGCTGCAGAGACTTTGGAAAGCAAAAATGATCCAATAAATGCCGAGGCAGATCAGCTGAGAAAACAGCTTGACGCCGTTATGGCAGATGATGGAAAAACGAACGACAAAAACCAGAATGAAGAGATAATAAGACTCTACAAGAGCGGTATGTCGCCTGTTGACATCGCTAAGGAGTTATCCGTTGGGTTTGGGGAGGTCTCACTGGTGATAGATCTGTATAACAAGGAATAGACAGATGCGATTTAAATATTTTCTTAAGGGGGCAGGCATCGGGATCATCGTTACGACCATAGTACTTGCCATAATATTTGCCATAACGCCAAAAGAAATATCTGACGACGAGGTGATCGAACGCGCCGCAGCTCTTGGGATGGTGATGGAGTCTGATAATAATAAGGCAGAGGAACAGGATTCGGACAGGGCGGCAGACTTATCGACAGATGATGAAATCGGTAATATTACAGAGCTCGATCCCGAACCGGAAGCAGAGGCTGAGACGGATTCAGATACAGAAGCAGGAACAGACACAGAACCAGAAACAGAAACAATTACTGAAATTGAGCCAGAAACCGGGATAGATACAAATACAGAAACCGAGACAGATATAAATACAGAAACTGATACGGAAACTGAAACAGATATAAATACGGAAAAGAAGACAGAAACAAAACAGGAAACTGATGCTGAGACAGAGACAGAAAATGATGATGAAACAAAAATAGATACAAATATAAAAATAGAGGATCATGTGATCACCATACGCCCGGGACAGTCGTCCATGGATGTGAGCAGGCAGCTTGCCACGGCAGGTCTGGTGGACAACGCCGAGGCCTTTAACAAATATCTCTGTGACAGACATATAGATGATGTTATTCAGACCGGTAGCTTCTCGCTTCAGACCGGCATGAGCTATGAAAAGATAGCAGGTGTCATTACAAAATGATCTTTAGGAGGGTATTATGATCTGCAGCATGACGGGCTTTGGAAAAGCCGTTAAAATCGACGAAAAATACAGGATATCCGTAGAGATAAAGGCTATAAACCACAGGTATTCGGACATAAACATAAAGCTTCCAAGGATATTAAACACCTATGACGCTGCTCTTCGCAGCCTGATAAAGGAATATGTGGAGAGAGGAAAACTCGATGTCTATATCACCTTTGAGGATCATGCAGAGGAAACGAGCCGGTTGTTCTACAACAAGACGTTGGCAGAGGAGTATCTCAAAATCTTACGGCAAATGCAATCGGATTTCAATCTGGACATGGATATTCGGGTAAGCAGTCTGTCAAGAATGCCCGAGGTGCTGGTGATGGAGGAGGCTGATCCCGAGGATCCCCTTATACTCACACTTCTCATGGATGCCACGAGAGAGGCTCTGGAAGAGCTTAAAAAGACCAGATCTTTAGAGGGAGGAAAACTAAAGAACGATCTGCTGGAAAAGCTCTCCAACATGGAGACTTTCGTCGCAGAGATAGAAAAAAGAGCTCCCGGGATACTGGAGGAATACAAAAACCGTATAAGGGAAAAAGTTGCGGAGTTAAAGAGCATACATGATGTGGATGAGAACAGACTTGCCACAGAAATAACCCTGTTTGCCGACAAGATCTGTATCGATGAGGAACTGGTGCGGCTGAAGAGCCATATTACCGGGATGAAGGACATCTTAACAAACGGTGAAGCGGTGGGCAGAAAGCTCGACTTTTTGGCGCAGGAAATGAACCGGGAGGCCAATACTGTCCTCTCAAAGTCCACGGATCCCCTTATCGCTGACATCGGGATAAACCTTAAGACAGAGATAGAGAAGATCAGAGAGCAGGTGCAGAACATTGAATGAGTTGCTTTCCATAGGTTTTGGAAATACAGTGAACAAATCCGCCGTGGTTGCCATTGTCTCCCCCGATTCGGCGCCGATAAAGCGCATGGTGAGCCATTCAAAGGAAGAGGGCAGGGTGATAGACGCGACACAGGGGCGGAAGACCAGATCCGTTATCTGCACTGTCAATGATAAGGTGATACTCTCGGCCCTGACTATAGAAACATTGTCGGGGAGATTTTGAGAATTGTCGAATTTTTGTCGGGAGTATGTCGGCAGTGAGGGATTTTCCCGAATTCCGCAGACATATGAGGAAGAGACATGCGTGATTTTGCTGTTCAATTTTTACATTTTGGCATAGTCGGGATTATTGCCACGATCGTTGATATAGGGCTGTATACGCTGTGCGCGAATGTGCTGGGGATACCGTATCTGATCGCCGGAGTCGCGGGCTTTCTTGTATCTATGGTGGTCAATTATTATCTCAGCATGAAATTTGTGTTTAAGCACAGGGATGATATATCCCGCAGGCGCGAGTTCGGTGTGTTTGCGATTCTTTCTTTAATAGGGCTTATTTTAAATGAGATGATCCTGCTCGTGTGCATAGACGGAATATACCCAAATTCCGCATTTCTGCAGGTGCACCTCACCGATAAGCATATCAATGTCGTAGCAAAGCTTTTTGCCACCGGAGTGGTTACACTTTACAATTTCTTTTCAAGAAAAAAATTTCTTGAAAAAAAATAGTCCTTGACTTATTTCCATGGATTTGCTAGTATTATCGAGTATGCCGCTCGGAGTGGTCTGTAAAGTGTGCCAAAGGCAGGTACCACCAAATCCGGCGATCTTGGAGGAAAAAATGTACGCAGTTATTGAGACAGGCTCAAAGCAATACCGCGTATCCGAAGGAGATGTGATCCTCGTCGAAAAATTAGGTTTGAACGAGGGAGAAAAGTACACTTTTGAGGATGTTCGCGCAGTAAGTGACGGTGAGCTGAAGGTAGGCGATGACGTTAAGAACGCAACAGTTGAGGCGAGCGTCATCTGTGAAGGAAAAGCAAAAAAGGTAGTTGTCTACAAGTACAAGAGAAAGACCGGATATCACAAGAAAAGCGGTCACAGACAGCCATTTACAAAGCTTAAGATCGAAAAGATCAACGCATGACTAATTTTACCTTTTATCGGGACAGGGATAATGGCTCATTAGTGGGTTTCAGGGCAGAGGATCACGCCGGCTTCGCCGCATACGGATCCGATGTTGTGTGTGCCGGTATATCGGCACTGACCATAAATGCCGTAAACTCCATTTCGACTCTGACCGATGACAGGTGTGAGCAGTTTGTTTCCGCGGAAAATACCGTGATAGAGCTTAGGATAAAGGACATTCCCTCCGTAGAGTGCGATATCCTGCTGAAAAGCCTGGAGCTCGGGATAAAGAGTATCAGTAATTCCTACAGGGGACATGTGAAAGTGGATTATTCGGAGGTGTGAGCATGATAGCAATGAATTTACAGTTTTTCGCCCATAAAAAGGGAGTCGGTTCCACAAAGAACGGCCGCGATTCCGAGTCGAAGAGACTCGGCGCAAAGCGCGCTGACGGACAGTTTGTAAAGGCAGGAAACATCCTTTACAGGCAGAGAGGAACAAGGATCCATCCGGGCACAAATGTGGGCATCGGAAGAGACGATACCCTTTTTGCTACGGTTGACGGAGTTTTGCGCTTCGAGAGAAAAGGCAGAGACAAGAAAGTAGCTTCGGTTTATCCTGTAGCAGAATAATTTTTCGTTGAATTTAGGGCTGCCATTCGGCAGCCCTTTCGTTATTTTATGTTAATTACAGAGGAATTATCACTCATGGGTTTTGTTGACTATTCAAAGATCATCATCAGATCCGGTAAGGGGGGAGACGGGCATGTCAGCTTCCGCAGGGAGAAGTATGTGCCTGATGGAGGACCCGACGGCGGTGACGGCGGTGACGGTGGAAGCGTTTATTTTATGGTAGATCAGGGTATGAACACCCTAAGCGACTATCGCCACAAGCGAAAATTCGTGGCAGAGAGCGGTGAGGAGGGCGGAAAGAAGAACCGCCACGGAAAAAAGGGAGAGGATCTTATCCTTCCTGTCCCTCCCGGAACCCTCATCAGAGAGGCTTCGTCCGGACAAATCATCTGTGATATGTCGGGAAAGAACGAAAAACAGCTCATCCTTAAGGGCGGCAAGGGAGGTATAGGTAATCAGCATTTTGCTACCTCTTCTATGCAGGCTCCCAGATATGCGAAGCCCGGTGAGGACGCCATAGAGCTTGAGGTTATACTGGAGCTGAAGGTGATAGCTGATGTGGGACTGATAGGTTACCCGAGTGTGGGCAAATCTACCTTCCTCTCATCTGTGTCAAACGCCCGCCCAAAGATCGCGGAATATCATTTCACGACCTTGAGTCCGAATCTGGGAGTGGTCGATATCGGCGACGGGAACGGCTTTGTTCTCGCAGATATACCGGGGCTCATTGAGGGGGCAAGCGACGGAGTTGGATTGGGTCATGATTTCCTGCGCCATATACAGAGATGCCGTGTGCTCATACATGTAGTAGATGCTGCATCTGTGGAAGGCAGAGACCCGGTTCGTGACATTGAAGCCATAAATAAGGAGCTGGCGCTGTTTTCGGAGGAATTGTCGAAAAAGCCGCAGCTCATCGCCGCAAACAAGGTTGACGCCATGGATGAGGATGAGCGGGAGATCGCGCTGTCTCTTATCAAAGGCGCCTATCCCGATGCTGAAATATTCATGGTATCCGCAGTGACAAAAGAGGGTGTCAGGGAGCTTATTTCCAGAGCCTATGAACTTTTGACGGAAAACGGTGAGGAGGCGGAGGTTTTCGTTTCCGAATATGACCCTGCACTTCTCAGGCAAAAGGATGACGAGATCAGAGTATACGAGTCAGATGGCGAATACTTTGTGGAAGGCTACCGCATCGACAAGATGATGGGGTATACAAATCTGGAATCAGAGAAGGGTTTCTCTTTCTTCCAGAAATTTCTCAAGGAGAACGGTATACTTGACGAATTGGTAAAGCTCGGTATTTCCGATGGTGACACGGTAAATATGAGCGGATTTTCTTTTGAATATTACAGGTGACAAACGAGGTTTGATATGGAACTGACGAGTAAGGAACGAGCGAAGCTGAAGAGCCTCGCAAGCGTTGAGACGGCGATCTTTCAGATAGGGAAGAACTCACTTACACCGGAGATGATAGAGGGGATAGATCAGGCTTTGAACGCCAGGGAACTGATAAAGCTATCCGTTCTGAAAAACTGCGCTGATAATGTAAGGACTCTGGCGAATACCATAGCTGAGAGGACGCATTCCGTGGTCGTTACCGTGATCGGCAAAAAAATTGTGTTGTACAGACCTTCAAAAAAAGATATAATAAAACTTCGAGGTTAAGTGAGGTTAAATAATGAACGAAAGGCTTAACGATCTTAGGAAGAAAATTAAAAAGGTTCTGACTAAGGAGCGCTACGAGCACACACTTGGCGTTATGTATACCGCGGGAAATCTCGCCATGGCTCATGGAGAGGACATAGACAAAGCTATGATAGCCGGAGTCCTCCACGACTGCGCAAAATGCTACCCTGAGGATGAGATGCTCTCCCTCTGCAAAAAACACAATGTTTTTCTCAGCGAATTTGAGATTAATAACCACTCACTGATACACGCAAAGCTGGGGGCGGCACTGGCAAGGGATATCTACGGTATCGAGTCGGAGGAGATCATATCCGCAATCAGAAAGCACACCACAGGCGATAAGGAGATGAACCTTCTGGACAAGATCATCTATGTGGCCGATTACATTGAGCCTTACCGTGGAGAATTGCCGAATATCGACGGAATACGACGCATAGCGTTCAGAGATCTGGATCGGGCTATCTTTCTCATAATTGACAGCTCAATGGCTCACCTGAAGGAGAGGGGAAAGGTCGTGGATCCCGCCACGGAAGAGGCCTACGAGGTTTTCCGCGGTCTGATAAACGACAGAAACAACGTAAGAAGTACAAAAATAGTAGTTTAACCGGAGGTTTTTATGGATTCTTATGTAGAAGATTCGGTTTCCATCTCAAATAATGTGAAATCGAGGATTTTGTTTTACCTGATGATAGTTTTGGCGGTCATCTCGCTCATAGCGATGTTTGTACAGCCGCTTATCTTTTTTATTCCCTTTGCTGCTGCCGTATTTCTGGCGTGGTATTTTTATCTGGGAATAGTGATAGACTACGATTACACATTCGTGAACGATACCATCGATTTTGCCAGAGTCAGGGGGCGATCCAGGAGAAAGTTCCTCTTTACCGTTAATCTCTCAGACATCGAGATCATGGCAAGGGAGAGCTCGCCGGAGCTGGATGGCTATGCCGGAAGAAACCTAAAAATCTGCGATTTTTCAAGTCCTGAGGAGAAACTTGACAAATGGCAGATCATAACTAATCAGACCGCTGGCAGCAAGCGAATCGTATTTCAGCCCTCAGATGAGATGATTACGGAGATAAAGAGGCGTATACCTTCAAAGGTCATAAAAAAGAATTACGGAGCGTAATGTATGGAAAGAGCAGCAGAATTTGTTAAGGTAGCCTATTCGGCGCTTGCCGCCAAGAAGGGTGAAGATATCAGGGTGCTTGACATAAGGGGGATTTCGGTGATCTCGGACTATTTTGTCATAGCCACGGGAGGGAATTCCTCACAGCTGGAAGCCATGAAGGATGAGGTGGACGAACAGCTCGGTAAAGCCGGCGCCACACTCAAACAGATAGAGGGAAACAGGAATTCCAGCTGGATCCTCATGGATTACGGGGAGATCATTGTTCATATCTTTTCCAGGGACGACAGGCTTTTCTACAACCTGGAGCGCATCTGGGGAGACGGAAAGGAAATAGATATTGAGGAACTCGGATAGTGAACGGGGGGAAGACGATCTTTCCCCCGATTGTTGTATTATAGGGGGTGGCTTTTCCGGTGTGGTAGCTGCCATATTTCTTGCGGAAAGGGGCACATCTGTCCTTATACTGGAACACAAGGAGGCACCCTTAAAAAAGCTTCTCATGACGGGGAACGGGGAGTGCAACATAGCCCCTGCCCGTGATATTTCGGTCGAAAACTGTTATGTGAGTAAAAATATCGAAAAGGTATCTGAGATATTATCCGAGACATGCGTGGACGACCTGATTTGCTTCTTTGCAGAGAGAGGCATGCCATTTAGAAAAGTGAGGGACGGCTATTACCCCAGAGGCGGGGGTGCTGCCGCCGTAAAAAAGCTACTGATGCTGGAATGCGAAAGACTAAAGGGGAATATCAGTATAATCACCGGCGTGGGAGTGAGAAATATAGAAAAAAAGGACAGCTTTATCATAGAGACGAAGGAAGGTGATTACAGTTCAAAAACCCTGCTGCTCGCCACCGGAGGCTGCTCCTATAAAAACACCGGAAGCGACGGATCGGGATTCTTGTATCTGAAGGATGGACTGTTCCATTCCATAGCTAAGCAATTGCCTGCCCTTACAGCATTTACCGCTGATGATAATGCATTGACCGCTGCGAAAGGCGTCAGGACCGCTGCTGCAGTCACACTGTTTGTGGACGGAGAGCCCGTAAGAAAAGAAGAGGGGGAGCTGCAGATCACAGACTATGGAGTCTCCGGTATATGCATCTTTGATCTCTCCTTGTATTATGATGATAAGCGAAGGTGTATTCTTTCCATCGATCTTTTGCCTGAATACGGCAGGGATGAGCTTATTAAAAGCTATAAAAAGTTGACTGAAACACCGTATATGAGGGGCAGGAGTTTTGAGGAGCTGTTTACCGGGCTCCTCTCCCCAAAGCTTTCAGATGTCATAATAAAAAGGCTTGGGGATAGATGCGACATAAATAGCTTTATTTCTCTGGCAAAGGATTATCGCCTGAATATTACCGGAACCAAGGGCTTCGACCATGCCCAGGTCACAAGGGGAGGCATCCTGTTATCTGAGATAAACACCCAAAATATGATGTCAAAGCGTCTGAAAGGTCTGTTTTTTGCGGGAGAGATGACGGACTGCGCGGGTATCTGCGGGGGATATAATCTGCTTTATGCCTTTACTACGGCGCGCATTGCAGCGATGGGGATAGAAAAATGCTTACATTAACGGAAGTTCGGCTTCCCTTCGGAAGTGATGAAGCTGCTCTTGAAAAAAAAATTAAGAAATTGCTGAATATCAGCGGAAAGTTCGACTACGAGGTTGTCCGCCACGCCATAGATCCCAGAAAAAAGCCGGATATTTTTTATGTATACACGGTTCATGTCACTCTGCCGGAAAAGACAGAAGAAAAGCTTTTGGAAAAGAAACTGCCTCATCTCTCAAAAACAAAAAGAGTGGTCTACGAGGCGCTTTCTGTAAGCTTAAAGAGCGATATAAAGATAATTATAGCAGGAAGCGGTCCCGCGGGGATGTTTGCGGGACTTGTTCTGGCTCGTGCCGGTCTTTGTCCCGTAATAATAGAGAGGGGACAGCCAGTAGACATCAGAAAACGCGATGTGGAGGCCTTCTGGGAAGAGGGAATATTAAACGAGAGCTCCAATGTTCTCTTCGGAGAGGGAGGAGCAGGCAGCTTTTCCGACGGGAAGCTGGAGACCGGGATCAAGGATAATAACGGATATATCAGATTTATATTAAATACTTTCGCGGAGTTTGGCGCCGGGGGGCAAATACTTACCGACGCAAAGCCGCATGTGGGGACTGATGTCCTGATCAATGTAGTAAAAAATATCAGACATGAGATCGTAAGGCTGGGCGGGAGATATATATTCGGCAAGGCCGTATCGGATATCAGGATATCAGACGGACGTATCAGCTCAGTGTTCCTCTCTGACGGAAGTGAGATGGAATGCAGTTATTTAGTCACAGCCCTGGGGCACTCCGCTACAGATACCCTTGAAATGCTGTATTCCCGCGGCGTTTCGATGGAGCAGAAAGGCTTTGCCTTTGGGCTGCGCGTAGAACACCCCCAGAGTATGATCGATGAATATACCTATGGCATGATGGATAAAAGGTTTCCGCCGGCCTCATACAAGCTCACCTACAACGGTTTAAGGAACGTCTATTCTTTTTGCATGTGCCCGGGGGGATATGTGGTCAATTCATCGGCGGCAAAAGGGATGCTTACAGTCAACGGCATGAGTTATTCCGACAGGGGGAGCGGTAATGCCAATTCAGCCATCGTACTCGCCGTAAAAACCGGGGCTTTTAAGGG
>CALFUE010000168.1 GCA_937916345.1 uncultured bacterium | reverse complement strand
GTGCGTGCTGCGTATCATGGTCGGGGGCAAAATACCTTTTGACCCCGACATCATTATTATAGCAACCGATAAAAAGTATATCAAAAAAATAAAATAAAAGCTATAAAAATATGAGGTGAAAACTATGTACAGGGTTATGGTCGTGGATGATGACGAGGATATGCGTATGCTCTTGTCGCGTTGGCTTGGAAAGGTTTATGAGGTAGAAACCGCATCGGGCGGAAGAGAGGCTATCACGATACTGAAGGAGAAGGGAGCGGATCTGGTGTTGCTGGACTACCGCATGCCCGATATGGATGGGATGGCGACTCTTTCCGGGATCAAGGGGGACGCCGGACTAAAGGATATCCCGGTGTATTTTCTGACGGGAGAGGAGGATGACGCCGAGATGAATGAGGCGCGGGAGAAAGGCGCCACAGGCTGCATCAAAAAATCAGAAGGAAAGAGAAAGCTCATGGATACACTGGAGGGATTTTTCAATGTTTAACGGAAGGTTTGATCTGAAGGGCGAGACGCTTGAGATAGTAGAAGAGCTGGGCAGTCACATGCCGGGTGGCTTTTTTATTTACAAATCCGAGGCGCCGGAGGAACTGATCTATGCCAACAAAGCTGTCTTCAATATATTTGCCTGTAAGGATCTCACGGAATTCAGGGAGTTAACGGGGTATACCTTTAAGGGCATGCTGCATCCCGATGATTACGCGAAGATATCAAAGTCTATAGTTGATCAGATCGACGAAAATGTCGATAAGCTGGATCATGTGGAGTACCGCATTATACGAAAGGACGGAGCGGTGCGCTGGGTCGACGATTACGGGCACTTTTCCGAGACGAAAAATTACGGCGGTATCTACTATGTGTTCATATCTGATATCACCGAAAAAAAGGAGCAGCAGGAGAGAGAGGCGAGAAAGGCCAAGGAGGAAAACAGGCGGCTTATCGAGGAGATAGAATCTGCCGCAAAACTGGCGGATCTCATGGGCTCAGTCACATCGCTGCTCACAAATATGCCGGCCATGAGTTTTTCCAAGGATGCTGAGACAGGACGATATCTCGCCTGCAATCAGTCTTTTGCCGAATACGCCCACAGGAGAAATCCCGGGGAGGTAGTGGGGTTGACGGATCATGAGATATTCGACAAGGCGACGGCAGATCACTTCGTTAATGACGATGCGAAGGCTCTCTCCATGGATACGCCCTATATATTTTTTGAGGATGTGCCGGACGCAGTGGGAAAGCTAAGAAATCTCCAGACCACAAAGATGAAGTTTACGGATTCCAACGGCAGACTGTGTACTCTTGGGATGTGCGTGGATGTCACGGAAATGACCAGGATCAAATCCGCTGAGGCGGAAGCCCGCATCAAGCAGCAGGAGCTGGAGGAAAAAATAGAGCTGCAGGATCGGCTGCTAAAGCAGAGCGAGGCCGTAAAGGATGCCTTAAAGGCAGCGGAGGAGGCTAATAAGGCTAAATCAAATTTCCTGTCAAATATGAGTCACGAGATACGGACGCCCATCACGGCGATTCTCGGCATGAATGAGCTCATCCGCCGGGAGAGCTCGGATGAAAACATACTGGAGTATTCCGGGAATATAGACAAAGCCGGAAACAGCCTGCTGGGGATCATCAATGATATCCTTGATTTTTCAAAGATCGAAGCAGGGAGGATGAGCCTCATAAATGTGGACTACGAGATACCGAATCTGGTAGGGGATATCGTCAACCTTATACGATTCAGGATCGAGGAAAAGGGACTGTTGTTCGTGGCGGATATCGATCCGAAGATACCTCTGGTGTTAAACGGAGATGAGCTGCGAATAAAGCAGATCATAACCAACCTTCTCTCAAATGCAGCAAAATATACCGAAAAGGGCACAGTGACGCTGACAGCCCGGCTTGAAGAAAAAAATGACACGGATGCGGTCATTTTTATGTCGGTGAAGGATACGGGCATCGGAATCAAAGAGGAGGAGATGGATAAGCTGTTTTCGGCTTTCGACAGGCTTGATGTGATACGTACGAGGAGCATAGAGGGGACCGGATTGGGACTTGCGATAACATCGCGCATGCTGGAGCTGATGGACAGCACTCTTACGGTGGAGAGCACCTATGGGGAGGGCTCCACATTTTCATTCAGCATACGCCAGAAAGTTGTGAACGATCGGGAGATCGGAGATGTCGATCCCGCATCCATCGCCGCAGGCGTTCAAAAAAACAGAGAGAGTAATATCCGCTTCACGGCGCCTGACGCGAGGCTTTTAGTGGTGGATGACACACCATTAAATCTGCAGGTGATCGTCGGTCTTTTGAAGCAGACAAAGGTTCATATAGATACGGCATCCGACGGTATTTCTTGTATTGAGGCATTCGGGAATAAGGATTATGACATGGTATTCCTGGATTACCGCATGCCGGGAATGGATGGAATAGAAACATTAAAAAAGCTTTACGAATCTGATCCGGACAGAGCGAACAGGACGCCCATCGTGTGTCTGACCGCCAGCGCGGTGGTTGGAGACAGGGAAAAAATGCTCGACGCCGGATTCGACGACTATCTCTCAAAGCCTGTAAATATATCCGAGATGGAGAGGCTGATGATGCAGTACCTGCCAAAGGAAAAGGTGATATGTATCGGCAATGAAGAGGCTGGAACAGATGAGCTGGCGCTGCTCCCGAAGGAGATATTCGAGATAAAGGAGCTTGATCCGGCGGCGGGGATCGAATACTGCGGAGACGCAGAGGAATATATGTATGCACTGGAGATTTATTCGGCGTCTATCCCCGAGAAGTCCGAAAAGATAGAGCAGGCAGCGAAAAGCGGAGATCTCGATACATTTATTACCCTGGTTCACTCCATAAAGAGCACTTCGAAGGCTGTGGGGGCAAAGGCGATAGCCGGTCTGGCGGCTTCTCTGGAGGCAGCGGGAAAGGGAGATGATAAGGATTTTATTGAAAAGAACACGCCGGAGCTTTTGCAGATGTATCGCGATCTGATGGAGACGCTGGATCTGAGATTTCATTTTGGATGAATTCAGGTTTCTGTTTTTGCTTGTGACCACAGATTTGAAAAAAGGGGTAGCCCAGAGGTTTCTTTATTTCCGGATTTAAGAGCCTTTTTCATCTGAACCCGAATATGGATACCCTTGTGGCATTGGGGGTCGGGAGTTTCCTTTGCCTGATCTGTGTATACGCTGTTCAACATGACTGTGTTCAGGGTACATGATGCATCCCGTGATAAAAAAATAAAGAAACATATCAGGAGGATCCAAAAAGGAGGAGAAGAGGTTATGCAGGAGACGGTTATCAATGTAAATGGAATGATGTGCCCAAATTGCGAGAAACATGTAAAGAAGGCGCTGGAAGGTTTGGATGGGATAATCGATGCGACACCTGACCACACAAAGGGGACTGTTGTTATCAGACATGAGTCACCTCTGGATGTGGAAGCGATGAGATCAGCCGTGATGGATGCGGGATATGAATATGCTTCAGATCAGGTTTAAGACCGGTAGTGAAGAATATCTGACCCTTCAGGCAGAGGCGGGCGAAAATCTGCTCAGTATCCTTCAGGAGGGCGGCGTAAAGATAGCCGAGCCCTGCGGAGGAATGGGGAGATGTAAGAAATGTCTTGTGTCCGTGACGAAGGATGGCGGCAGCGCTGAAACCCACCTTGCCTGTCAATACAGCGTAAGTGAGTCCTGTATGGTTGAATGGCTTCGGGAGAAGGAAGAAAACCTTTTGATCCTTGGAGCTCCTTTGGATGAAAGGGTTTCTGACGGAACAGTGATGGGTGACGCTGCTTTTGGGATTGCTGTTGATATCGGAACTACGACGCTGGCCACAGCTTTGGTTGACATATCGAACAGTAAAACTATACAGGTAGTTACGGCTGCCAATAGCCAGAGACGTTTCGGGGCTGATGTGATAACCAGGATAAAGGCGGCATCTGAGGGAAAGGCTGATTCTCTGCGGGAGAGCATACAGGGGGATGTGAATTCCTGTATCGGGAGACTTCTGGAAGGAAACTGTGAGGATGTATCCGGGGTAAAGTGCATTGCCGTCGCGGGAAATACTGCTATGCTTCATCTTCTGATGGGATATCCGGTGAAAAGCCTGGGGGAATATCCTTTTAAGGCATACAGTCTACAGCTTGAAGAGCATACATATAGTGAGGTTTTTGGCGTTGATAATTTTGATGCGCCTGTATTTTTGCTACCGGGATGCTCGGCATTTGTAGGAGCTGATATAGTATCCGGTATGTATGATCTGGGTTTCCCGGGCACCGGGGATACTTATTTACTGATCGATCTTGGAACCAACGGGGAGATGGCGATAGGAAACAGGGATCGGCTTCTTGTAGCATCTGCTGCGGCAGGTCCTGCCTTTGAGGGAGGAAATATCGGGCAGGGCATGGGCAGCATTCCCGGTGCCATATCAACTGTTGAGATCGATCCGGATAAAAAAACAGTCAGGACAGAGACGATAGGCGGACTGCCCGCGGCAGGGCTTTGCGGTACGGGAGCGCTTGAGGCGGTCTCGGAGCTTTTTAAGGCGGGAGTGATCGACGGGAACGGGACACTTACCGATGAATATTTTGATGAGGGATTTCTGCTTGATAAAGGGTATGACGGCCGTGAGATCAGACTGACTCAGGGGGATATCAGAGAGCTTCAGATGGGAAAAGCTGCCATCAGGGCAGGCCTTGAGCTCCTTATGAAGCATTTCGGCGTCGAGGCATCCTCTATATCAAATGTGTTTATTGCGGGAGGCTTCGGGTATTATCTCGATGTAAAAAAGGCCGCATCGATCGGTCTGATACCGGATGAGCTCCCGGGAAAGACAAAGGCCGTGGGAAACTCTTCCCTAAACGGCGCGATCAGATTTCTGAAGGATCAGAATAATGGAATAAGCGGTACTGTTGCTCTGGCACAGATGGCAGAAGAAGTGACGCTCGCGAAGGATCCCGATTTTAATGATATTTATATGAAATATATGACATTTTAGTTACTATTCATAGCCATGTTTTAATGTATGCAGCATTTACTGCAGTGATATAGCAGACAAACATTGCAAGCGACTGCAGCCAGTCAAGTCGTGAGGCACCGCGACGCGAACGGTGAACCGTATAGCCTTACTGTGCTTTCTGATGTGAGATTTCTTGTGAAGTAGATCTTAGACACTGATCCCATGGTCAAAAGTTTTGCCCCTGAAAAAGTCCTTGTTTTTGAAAACGACAACTGTTAGAATTTTTTCGGGATAATAAAGAATAAAAATAGAGGAAAAGTTAAATGGAGATTACATTAAATGAAGTCAGGGCTCAAATTGACTGTGTTGACAATGAGATAAAAACTTGTTTTAAAAAAAGAATGGAGCTGGCAGAACAGGTTGCTGTTGTTAAATCCAAGACTAGTGATACGATATTTAAGCCTGATCGCGAGATGCAAATAATTGAGAAGTTAACCGAGAATGTAAATCAGGATATAGTCATGGAGTACACGGCGCTCTTAAAGCGTATTATGGAGATAAGCCGCAAGTATCAATACAAAAAAACTATGGAACTGAAGGATGGGCTGGCACATCTCTACATTGAGGAGGCAAATGTACCTGAAAAGGTGGGAATGTTGAAACAGGAGCTCTATATCTGTGATACCGTATCGAAGGATATAGTCGAGACATATGACAGCTTTGCGGAGCTGGGAGAAGCTTTGAGAAAGGGAGAGGTGGATGCCGGCATAGGAGTTTTTGAGACTGTGGGCAGAGGAGTGGACAATGATCTCCATGGCATGATCAGCAGAAATGGTTTCTTTATACAGCGCTGTGATGTGGTGGAGGATTCCGGAGCCAGAAAAAAGGTCATAACCTTTTCAAGGGAGTTTTCTGTGAGAGAGGATGACAACAGGCTGAAGCTGATGTTCGTCTGCCCGAACAGAGGTGGCTCACTGGCGGCTATCCTCTCCATGATCGCGGACTATGGTGTGAATCTGACGGAGATCCATTCCCATCCGAACAGTGAGACGGAGTGGAATTATGAATTTTTTGCGGAGATAGAAGCGAATTACAGGCAGCCTGATATACAGGCTCTGGTATTTCAGCTTGAGAATGAGACGGATAAGCTTTCTGTGATGGGGAGCTACAGATGTGAGGGGGATTTTTGATATGAGTGATTTTGAAGAGAGAGTAAAGAAACTGGCAGAAATGATCGAGAACAGCAGTTCTACGGTCTTTTTCGGAGGAGCCGGGGTTTCCACGGAGAGCGGTATCCCGGATTTCAGGAGCAAGGATGGACTCTACAATCAGCATGATGTCCGTTTTGACGATTATCAGCCTGAGTATCTGCTGAGTGTAGACTGCCTGACAGATCATCCGGATGTGTTCTATGAATTCTACAGACAAAAGCTTAATATAGAGGGAATAGAGCCGAACAAGGCACATTATGCCCTTGCTGAGCTGGAAAAAGAAGGAAAGCTTTCTGCTGTGATCACCCAGAATATTGACGGACTGCATCAGAAGGCCGGCAGTAAAGAGGTTTACGAGGTTCACGGGACTACCATGAGAAACTACTGCATGCGCTGCGGCAGGCAAAAACCCTATGATTACATATTCAAGAGTAAAGCGCCTGTGCCGAAGTGTGAGTGCGGAGGACAGATCAGACCGGATGTGACGCTCTACGGCGAGATGCTTCCGGAGGAGGCGTGGTCGAAGTCTGATGATGTTCTTGCTTCGGCTGAGCTCTTTATTGTGGGAGGAACATCACT
Organism: uncultured bacterium; assembly: GCA_937916345.1. Taxonomy (GTDB): domain Bacteria; phylum Bacillota; class Clostridia; order Lachnospirales; family Lachnospiraceae; genus RGIG6904. The sequence goes on along the minus strand of CALFUE010000168.1, from coordinate 2,129 downwards.
GACGGTCTATCCCGCGTCGGGACTGGTTGGACGGTTCAGGGGAGGGAATCTGGTAATAATCAACCGTGACCTGACAAATTACGATAACCGCGCGAGCCTGCTGTTTCGTGAAAATATCGGAGAGGTGTTCGACGCGGTGCTTAAGTGCATGAAAGCTGAGTGATATTAAGATGAAAAAATGCGCTGTGTTCTTTGATATAGACGGTACGCTCTGGGATTTCAGGAATTTCATACCTGATTCTACGAGAAACTCCATCAGAGAACTAAGAAAAAATGGGCACTACGCTTTTATCAATACAGGGAGATGTACAGGCTATGTCAGATCCGGGGAGCTGCTGTCCATCGGATTTGACGGCATAGTGGCCGGCTGCGGCACCTATGTCTCGCTCGGTGACGAAGTGCTGTACTACCACAGGATCGGGAAGGAGCTTGCCGTGCAGTCTGTCGAGACTGTGAGGCGTTACGGATTCAGGCCGATCCTTGAGGGACGGTACAATATATATATGGATGATGCAGAGTTCGATGGGGATGCATACGGTGATAAACTGAAGAGAGATCTTGGTGAGCACCTGCTGCAGATTTCAGAGCACTGGGGAGAGTGGGAGATATCGAAGTTCAGCTGCGCTACAAAACCCGGAAGGATGGCAGAGTGCTTTAATGAGATGGGGTTAAATTATGATTTTATGGTTCACAACTCTACTGTGACCGAATTTGTGCCCAAGGGACACAACAAGGGTACCGGGATGGAGATGGTGTGCCGAAAGCTGGGTGTGGATATGGCTGACAGCTTTGCTTTCGGAGATAGTCCAAATGATGAGCACATGTTAAAAAGTGCCGGACATGCAATAGTCATGGGTGGTGGAAATGAACAGACCAAAAAACTGGCAGAGTTCGTGACTGCTGGGATTTACGAGGGTGGAATTCAAAAGGGATTAGAAGAATACGGATTGATATGATTTTTTATTTGACAAGGGATGCAGGATTGAATGCAAAACCCGCCAGCTGTGATGTGTTTTTATGATTTTTGTTGCAGGTAAATATCAAGTCCGGAATAATCTGATTTTTTTATAAAATTAAATTTAAAATCAGTTTGGCAAAAAGTGACTAAAATTTATCTTTTATTTTGTACCGGATTTCATTTTTTGATTAACTTACTATTGAAATGATACTTTTCATGTGCTAAAATTTTTTTTATTGTAAGTGTTAGGGGGATTATCCGTTGGCAGCGCTTGAGCAGGAAATGAGAAAAAAACTCATAAATTTTATGTGGGTTTTGATATGGGTCGGAGCGGTTTTCGACTCGTGTTTCTTCTTATATTATACTATGACCAGGACTCTGACAGGAAATGTGATTGCTTATATAGGAGTACGCATTCTTCTTCCTTTTCTTTTATCTTTTGCAATCTACGAATTCGTCAAAAAATTCGATTATAAGAGTAAGAAACCTGATTCTTTCAAGAATGAGATTTGTTCTTACGCTCTTTGCCTGATGATAGGTATATTGGGTATTTTCCACAGCTATTTCACTCCGCTCTGGTGCGGATCTGCACTTGTTATTATGGTCTCCACTGTGTTCCACAGTGAGAGACTGCAGACCATGCTTATAACTATCAGCTGCGGTCTCACCGTGCTCCAGACAGTGGTCGCCTGCATAGAACACTCCGGTCAGATCGCCTTCTATATAGAAAGCGCGGTTGTTGTCATGGTGATGAACATAATGAGTTATGTGGCGGCTCAGGTCATCCTGGGACATAATGCACAGATCATCGGAATGACCGCGAATCTCCAGGATACAAAGGTAGAATATGAGGAGCAGATACAGTTCGATATGCTGACCACAGTCTGCTCAAGGAGATATCTTATGGAGAGGGCGGCTGTCAGCATGAAGGAGTGCAGTCCTAATCATCCTGTGAGTGTATCGATCATTGATATAGACAATTTCAAGAGGGTGAATGACACCTATGGGCATGAGAACGGAGATGTGGTATTGAACCGTCTGGGAACACTGCTTTTCCCGCACATCAGCGATACCGTTACGGTGGGAAGATACGGCGGCGAGGAATTTGTGTTTGTATTTGACAAGACTGATATACATGAGGCGGAAAAGGTGGGCGAGAGTGTACTGGAGG